>JBOHDD010000141.1:0-8186 GCA_050699155.1 Nocardioidaceae bacterium | reverse complement strand
GCTCGACGTTGCGTCGTACCGTCATCCACGGGAAGAGGCTGCGGCCGTACTCCTGGAAGACCACGGCCATACCTCGAGGCGGCCCGGTGACCGGTTCGCCCTCGAGCACGATCTGGCCCGCGGTGGTGTCGAGCAGACCGGCCACGCACATGAGCAGGGTGGTCTTGCCGGCACCAGAGGGCCCGACGATGCACGTCATCTCACCAGGCGCGATGGAGAACGTGAGGTCGCGGATCGCCTCGGTGCTGCGGTTCCTGCCGTCGTAGACCTTCCGCACACCATGGATGTCGAGGATGTTGGGCCGGGTCCCTCGCGTGTTGGGCGATGCCGCAGGTGTGGTCATCTCACCGTTCTCCTCGCTCGGTCGTACGAAGGCCGTGATACCAGCCGAGAGCCCGCCGCTCCACCAGATGGAAGATCCCGGCCAGCCCGACACCGATCAGGCCGAGCAGGATGATGCCGCTCCACATCTCCGGGATGGCGAAGCTCCGCTGGAACTGCACGATGGTGAAACCCAAACCGTTGCTGGCGGCGAACATCTCGCTGATCACCATCAGGATGATGCCGATCGACAGCGCCTGACGGGCGCCTGTCGCGATCTGCGGGCTGGCACCCCGAAGCACCAGGTGCAGCAGAGTGGACCTGGCCCCCAACCGGTAGCAACGGGCGGTGTCGCGCAACACCTCGTCGATGCCGCGAACCCCCTCGACGGTGTTGAGCAGAACCGCCCAGACGCAGCCCGAGACGATCACCAGGACCTTCATCACGTCACCGATGCCGGCGAACAGCATGATGACCGGGACCAGCACCGGCGGAGGGACGGCACGGAAGAACTCCAGCACCGGCTCCACCACCGACCGCAGCGTGCTCGACAGGCCGATGGCCGTCCCGATGCCTATCCCGAGCAGCAACGCGAGCAGGTACCCGATGAGCAGCCGCACGAGGCTGGGCAGCACGTCTGCGGTGATCCGCCCGCTGAACCAGGTGTCCGCGAATGCGGCGAGGATCTCCCGAAGGGGCGGCCAGAAGAAGCTGGTGCTGTTCACCGTCGTGAACCACCAGGTGGCCACCAGGAGCACCGGCAGGCCGAGGACCAGCACGGCTCTCCGAAGCAGGTCGCCCATGCTCACCGCGGGACCTCGCCCCGCACCGAGGGATGCCAGTGCAGGCTGCGACGCTCCAGCATCCGAGCAACGATGTTGACCAGCACACCGAACATCCCCGTGACGATCACGAGCGCGTACATCCTGTCGACCGCACCCGAGCTCTGCGCAACGGCGATCTGCTTGCCCAGGCCGGGTGAGCCGATCACCAGCTCCCCGGTGATCTCGAGGATCAACGCCACCGCGGCGGCCAACCGGAAGCCCGTCATGACATAGGGCAGAGCCGTTGGCCAGGTCACCGTGCGCACCTGAGCCCATGCATTGAACCGGTAGGACCTCGCGGTCTCACGCGCCACCGGGTCCACGTCCTGCACGCCGTGCAGCACCTGTACGAGCACCTGCCAGAAGCTGGCGTACACCACGAGCAGCAAGGTCGACTCCGGGCTGGTGCCGAACAACAGGACCGCCAACGGGATCAGCGCGACCGAGGGGATCGGCCGCAGGAACTCGATCGTCGAGCTGGTCGCCGCACGCAGCAGCCACACGCTGCCGATCAGCATGCCCAACACGACGCCCGCGACGAGCGCGACGGCGAGACCGATCGCCCACCCTCGCGCCGTCGCGCCGAACGCGGACCAGAACTCCGCCGTCCCTGCCTGCTCGACCAGTGCCACCATCATCGCGCTGAACGGCGGCAGGAACCTCGCGTCGACGACTCCGGTGCGTGGGACGAGCTCCAGTACTGCGACGAACCCCAGCAACCCACCGAGGCCCAGGACAGGGCCGGGCAGGGCAACGCCTCTCCTGCCCGGACTGGTTGCCCCGACCGGAGCCGCGGACGCCGTCACGGACACATCCCTGGCACAACCGTCACGGCAACATGGCCTTCGTGTCGACCGGCTTCTGCACCAGCCCGTCCTCACGCGCCAACCGGGCGAGCAGCTCGACCGTGTCGGTGTTGATCTCGCTGGACCACCGGGGCAGAACCATCTGGTTCGCGACCTCCGGAGGGATGTCGGCGTAGGTGTCGATGATGTCGCGCGCGGCGTCGGGGTTCTGCTCGGTGTACTCCAGTGACTCGTTCATGGCGGCGGTGAACCGTTGCACCAGGTCGGGATCGGACTGCAGCACCTCCTCAGAGGTGAAGTACGCCGAGATCATCAGGTTGTCCTGGGTGTCGACCAGGTTGGAGGCGACCTCCGTGCCCCCCTGGTCCTTGGCGATGCTCAGGAACGGCTCGACCAGCCAGGCCGCGTCCACGCGGTTCTCGGCCAGGGCGGCCGGCATGTCGGGGAACGGCAGCTCGACGAACTTGACGGCCCCGGGGTCGCCGCCCGCCTTCTCGACGGACTGGCGCACCGTGGTGTCACCGATGTTGTTCAGGGTGTTCACGGCGACGGACTTGCCGGCCAGCCCGGCGGCGTCCTGCACGTCACTGCCCTCCGGCACGACCACACCGCTGAAGTCGGCTCCCTGCTTGCCGGTCGAGTAGTTGCCGGCTGCGACGATCTCGAGTGGCAGGCCTTCGGAGCGGGCCAGGATGAGTGACGTCACGTTGCTGAAGCCGAACTGGAACTCTCCACTGACCAGCCCCGGCACGATGTCGGCCCCGCCCTGCACCGTCTGGAGCGTGACGTCGAGGTTCCGCTCCTGGAAGAAGCCCTGTTCCTTCCCGAGGTAGATGGGCGCCACGTCGACGATGGGTATGACACCGACGGAGATGCTGTCCGGGCCCTCCGTTTCCCCCGATCCCGTGGCATCCCCACTGCCGCCGCACGCGGTCAGCAGCATCAGGGCAGCGGCACCGGATACGGCGCAGAGTGTTCGTCGCATGGGGTTCCTTCCGATGGGTCTCAGGCGCCGTACAGCCAGTCGACGTACTGGTAGTCGGCAGGGTCACGGTCGCGGAACAACGCGTTTCGCAGCTGTCTGGACAGACCGTCGACGTGCCAGATGTCCCCCCATGTCCGTGCGGTGGACTGCACGCGACCGGTCCGCTCCGCACATACCTCCGCATAGTCCCGCAGGGCCGCCTGCCAGTCCGGCCCCTCGTCGGCGGAGTGCTTGGCCGCCTGGGACCCGAGACAGTGGGCGTCCTCGATCGCCTGGCAGGCGCCCTGCGCGAGGTACTGCAGCATCGGGTGAGCCGCGTCCCCCGTGAGAGCCATCCGACCACACACCCAGGAGGTGATGGGCAGCCGGTCGTACATCGGCCACCGCCGGTCGCGCCACAGCGAGGCGAGGCCCCTGCGTACCTCGTCGCATGAGTCGGCGAAGACCTCGTCGAGCTCCTCCGGTCCGCCCCAGTCGCTCACCCCGCGGTCGTAGCCGGGAGACTTGAAGACGGCGACGGTGTTGAAGACCTCACCGCGGCGGAGGGGGTACTGCACCAGATGACGACCGGGGCCGAAGTGCACGACGACATCACGTAGAGCGTCCTCGCCGAGCCTGTCGATCACCTCTGAGGTGGGGACCGCACCCCGGTACGCAACGAAGCCCGAGCAGATCGGGTCGTCGTCGCTGACCTTGGCGCGCAATGCCGACCGCAGGCCGTCTGCGGCCAGCACGACGTCCGCTCGGTGCTGCTCGCCGGCGGAGAACACGACAGCATGGTCCTCCACGGTCTGTACGTCGTCGACCTCCCGGTTGGCAACCAGGTCGACACCGGCACGTTCACAGGCCCTGACGAGGATCGTGAGCAGGTCGTTGCGGTGGATGACGACGTACGGCGCTCCGTAACGCCGCACGAAGCCGTCACCGAGACCGAGGTGCGTCAGCTCTGCACCGTCGACCGCGTCCTTGAAGACCAGGCGTCGAGGCAGCACCCCGGCCTCCATCACCTCGTCGAGCAGTCCCCACTCCCGCAGGATCCGGGTGGCGTTGGGTGCCATCTGCAGCCCCGCACCGACCTCGGCGAACTCCGGCGAACGCTCCAGCACCCGCACACGGTAGCCGGCGCGGGCGAGCACGTAGGCGTTCGAGAGGCCACCGATACCGCCGCCCGCCACGACGACGTCCGCGTCCTTGTGCACTGCGCTCACGTCAGGTTCCCTACTTCGGCTCTCACAACCACGGACCGAGCAGGGGGGCCGCGGCCGTCCGTCCGGTGAGCCACTCAGCGAGTACGGCGGCCTCTCCCCTGCCGACCCGTTTGTCGACAGCATCCTTCACCAGGGCGGAGTTGAGGTCGTCGGGCAGGTCGCCGAACGACACGCCGGCGGTGAGGTCGACAGCGTGCACGGCGACCTCGCGGGTGCGCATCCACACGACCTCGCTCGCCGGGACGGTGCGGCCCTGTGCCGTCCTCACCTGGTTGCCCCACGCCTTGTCGGGCAGTGTGTCGACGGCCGTGGAGAGCTGCCCGGCCGAGGTGTGCACGTGTTTGCGCAGCTCTGCCGGGGGCAGCGCTGCCCCGTGCTCGATCTCGGCATCCCGGGCCGCGGCACTCTCGTACATCGGTGTCGCCTCCCCGGTCCGTGCCCAGTGCAGGAGCCGCTGCAGCGCTTCCGCGTTGTGGTGCACATGAGCGACGACGTGAGCCCGGGTCCAGCCGGGCAGCCCGCTCGGGCCACTGAGGCTCTCGTCGTCGAGTCGATCCACGGTGTCGAGGAAGACAGTCGTGCCGAGGCCCATCCAGTCCCGCCTTGTCATCGGGTGGCCCTGGCCTGGTTGTCGAGGCGCCCGATCCCGTCGAGGCCGCCGTGAGTGCGGACGGTGGCGCGCTTCACCGATGGGTTCCTTCCACGAGGGTGCGGGTCTGGTGCAGGCGGTCGAAGATCGGGGTGTCGGAGAAGCGGAACAGGTCCAGCCCCTCGTCGGTGGCCAGGGTGAGCGGCTGCCAGGACGGCACCACGAACAGGTCCCCGTGGGCCACCTCCCACTCGGACTCGCCGACCCGGACCCGACCGGTCCCCTCGAAGACCTGGAACACCGACGAGCCGACCTCGCGACGCGTCGCGGTCCGAGCACCCCCGCGCAGCCGGTGGAACTCCGCCCGGATCGTCGGCATCACGTCGCCACCGGTGGTGGGGTTGGCGAACCGCACGGCCGCGTGACCCGGCTCCACGACGCCGGGGTGCCCGGCAGCCTCCAGCGCGAGCTGGTCGGCCAGCGCGCGGTCGGTGTGCTCCCACCGGTAGGCCGCGATCGGCGAGCTCGGGGTCGCGACATCGGCCGACGACACCGGCCGCAGGCCCGGGTGCGCCCACAGCTGCTCCGAGCGCGAACGCGCCGGGGTGCCGCGGTCGGACACCTCGTCCGGTCCGAACTCGAAGAACGTGGTGTCGGTGTAGTGCGCGAACGGGATGTCCAGCCCGTCGATCCAGGCCATCGGTACGTCGCTCTGGTTGTGGTGGCCGTGGAACTGCCAGCCGGGTGTGAGCAGGAAGTCGCCACGCCGCATCGCCACCGGGTCGCCGTCGACGACCGTCCAGACACCCTCACCCTCGACCACGAAACGGAACGCGTGCTGGGTATGCCGGTGCACCGGCGCGTCCTCGCCGGCCCCGAGGTACTGGATCGCCGCCCACAACGTCGGTGTGGCGTACGGCGCACCACCCAGGCCCGGGTTGGCCAGCGCGATCGCCCGCCGCTCCCCACCCCGACCGACCGGCACCAGATCCCCCGCACGCTGTGCCAGTGGCAGCAGGCTCGCCCACCGCCACACGTGCGCAGCCGCCTGTGACTGCGGCTGGAACGGCATCAGGTCGCCGATCTGCGTCCACAACGGCACCAACAACTCCGACTCGAACCCGCGGTACAGCTCCTCCAGCTCCGGAGTCCGGTCCGGCTGGTCCGGCGCATCGGTCGCCGTGACGTTGACCGGGTTCTTCGTGATCGTCATGACACGACTCCTTCGGTCTCTGCGCACCGGCGTAACGCCGGCGCATACAGCATTCTCGACCGGTTCCCCCGTTGTGGAATATGCTTTTCTGTGGTGAAGAACAAGCCGCCGTACGCCATCGACTCGGTCGACCACGCCCTGCAGCTGGCGCAGCTGTTGCAGCAGGAGGGACCGCTGCGCGTCACCGACGCGGCCGAACGCCTGGGTGTCTCACGGTCGACCGCGCATCGGCTGCTGGCGATGCTGGTGTACCGCGACTTCGCCGAGCAGGCGACAGATCGTCGGTACCGCGCGGGGGACGTGCTCCGCCCAGCCGCGACCTCCGACGCCCGGGTTCCGTTGCTGCGACGCACGGCACTGCCACACCTGCGAGCCCTGATGGAGCGTGTTCAGGAGTCCGTCAACCTGATGGTGCTGGCCGGGGTGGAGGTGCGCTTCATCGCCACGGTTGAGTGTCAACAGACACTGCGGGTCGGCGACCGTGTCGGCCGCGTTCTACCCGCGCACCTGGCCTCGGGTGGCAAGGCACTGCTGGCAGCCCTGCCCGCGACAGAGACCGCGGACCTCTACCGGGACGCGGCCGCCGACGTCGACCTAGCACGACTGAGACGTCAGCTGGCGCTGGTGCGCAAGCGTGGCTTCGCGATCAACGACCAGCAGACCGAGCCCGGTCTGACCGCCGTCGGGATGGCCGTGCGTGACCCTGACGACCGACCCTGCGCAGCCGTCACGATCGCCCTTCCGAGTGCGAGGTTCGCTCGTGACCTGCTGCCCGTCTGGGTCAGCGTGTTGTCGGAGACGGTGTCGGCCGTCGAGCGCGACCTCGTGGCCACTGGCTTCGGTGAGCGTCCGGCCTGACCGCGGTCGACGACGACCTTGCTGGACGTGAAACCGGCCAGTTATCTTCTACAGAACCCGATTCCACACAGCAGATAGGGGAGCGGCAGTGGCACAGCCGGCCGGTACTGTCCGGGCAGATCGCGACTGGAGCGTGCTGATCGGTGGCCGGCCGGTCCGAGCCGACGCGAGGTATCCGATTGAGGACCCGAGCTCCGGCGAGTCGTTCACCACCGCCCCCGACTGCACCGCGGAGGAGGTGGACTCCGCCGTCGTGGCCGCCCAGGAGGCGCAGAGAGCCTGGGCGGGGACTCCCCCGCGACTGCGGGCGGCGAAGGTGCGCGAGCTGGCAGCCCTGGTGCGGGACCACCGGGAGGAGCTCGCGCTGCTCGACGCCGTCGACGCCGGGTTCCCGCTGCCGATGATGCGCGTGGACGTCGACGCCGCGCTGGAGCTGATGGAGCTGTTCGCGGACATGGCGCTCGACCTCGGCGGCCGGACCCTTCCGCTCAGCGACCACCTGCACTACACCGTCCAGCAACCGTACGGCGTGGTCGCCCGGATCGGGGCGTTCAACCACCCGTTCCTCTTCGCTGCCGGCAAGATCGCGGCTCCGCTCGTGGCGGGCAACGCCGTCGTGCTGAAGGCACCGGACCAGACGCCGCTGTCGTCCCTGCGGCTCGCCGAGCTGGCCGCTCAGGTCCTGCCGCAGGACCTCGTGGTGACGGTCAGCGGTCGAGGTGCGGTCACCGGTCGTGCCCTGGTCCGGCACCCGAGCGTCCGTCGCATCGGGTTCATCGGCTCACCCGGGACCGGGCGGGCCGTCCAACGGGATGCCGCCGAGGTAAGCGTCAAGAACGTGTCCCTCGAGCTCGGCGGCAAGAACGCACAGATCGTCCTCCCCGATGCCGACCTCGAGGCTGCCTCCCTGGCCGCGATGCAGGGCATGAACTTCACCTGGACCGCCGGCCAGAGCTGCGGGTCCACGAGTCGGCTGCTGGTGCACGAGTCGATCGCCGACCAGGTGACCGAGCGCGTCGCCGAGGTCGTCGGCGCGATCCGGGTGGGACACCCGCTCGACGAGGACACCCAGATGGGTCCGTTGATCTCCGCGGCGCAGTACGAGAAGACGTTGGCCGCGATCGAGTCCGGCATGAACGCCGGGGCTCACCTGGTCACCGGAGGCGGACGCCCAGACACCGTCGACGGACAGGGCTGGTACGTCTCCCCGACGGTGCTCGCCGACGTACATCCGGACAGCCCGCTGGGTCAGCAAGAGGTCTTCGGCCCCGTCCTGTCGGTGATGACGTTCCGGGACGACGACGACGCACTCCGGATCGCCAACAACGTCGAGTACGGCCTGACGGCATCGATCTGGACACGTGACGTCGCCCGGGCCCACC
>JBOHDD010000140.1:0-2102 GCA_050699155.1 Nocardioidaceae bacterium | reverse complement strand
CAACGAGGTCTTCGGCCTGACCCGCAACCCTTACGACCTCGGGCGTTCGGCAGGTGGCAGCAGCGGCGGAGCCGCAGCTGCCCTGGCCTGCGGGATGACCCCACTCGCCGAGGGCAGCGACATGGGTGGGTCGCTGCGCAACCCGGCGGCCTTCTGCAACGTCGTCGGCCTGCGTCCGTCACCTGGACGGGTGCCCACCTGGCCGGCGCCGGCGGCGTGGTCGACGCTCTCGGTCCAGGGCCCGATGGCTCGTACCGTCGCGGACGCCGCGCTGATGCTGTCGGCCATGGCCGGGCCGGACAACCGGTCGCCCATCGCCCTGCAGGACGGAGGCGCGGACTTCGCCGTACCGCTCGAACGCGACCTCGCCGGCCTGCGGGTTGCGTGGTCTCCCGACCTCGGCGGTGGGGTCACGGTGGATCCCCGGGTGGTGCGTGCCCTCGAGCCCCAGATCGAGGTGTTCGCCGCGCTCGGCTGTGAGGTCGAGCGAGCCTGTCCGGACTTCAGTGGCGCCGACGAGATCTTCCGCATCCTCCGCGCCTGGCAGTTCGAGCTCGCGCTCGGCCCGGTGGTCGACCGTCACCGCGACAAGGTCAAGCCCAGCGTGGTGTGGAACGTCGAGGTCGGCCGCAAGCTCACCGGCCGTGACATCGGCCGGGCCGAGATGTTGCACACGCAGCTGTTCCACCGGATGCGTGAGTTCTTCCAGCACCATGACGTGCTGCTGCTGCCGGTGAGCCAGGTGCCGCCGTTCGACTCGTCGCTGGAGTATCCGCAGACGATCGACGGCGTGCCGCAGGAGACCTACCTGGACTGGATGCGGTCGGCCTACTGGGTGTCCGCCACCGGCAACCCGGCGTTGTCGGTGCCGGGAGGCTTCACCGACGAGGGTCTGCCGGTGGGACTGCAGATCGTCGGGCCGCACCAGGCCGACCTGCTGGTGCTGCAGGTGGGGCATGCGTTCGAGCAGGAGACCGGCTTCTGGCGTCGCCACCCATCGGCGTGAGTCGCGCCTCGTCGGGCCGGTGTCGGATGGTCGTGCGGGTCAGGAGACGGTCACCGGCTCGCCGCGCCGGAGTGCGTCGTACGCCTCCGGGTCGGTGTCCCACAGGTGCCTGCGCGTACGCCGGCGGTACCGGAGCAGCTGCGCCAGGCCGAGCGCCCACACGACGTACTGCACACACATCGCCAGCCGGAAGTCGCCGGACGCATAGTCGGCGGAGCGACCGGGGGTCAGCCCGTCCAGCACCAGGCCGACCGCGACGATGGTGCACAAGGACGCGATGAACCCGCCCACGTTGACGATGCCGGTCGCACTGCCGTGCCGGTGTGAGGGGTTGAACGTGCGCGCCAGGTCGAAGCCGACCATCGAGGCCGGTCCGCCGGACCCGACGACCACCATCAGCAGCACCAGCAGCCAGGTCGGCGCGGGCCCGGGGAGTGCGAGTACGACGGTCCACACGGTCACGATCAGCAGCACCAGGACAACCGCCATGGTCGAGCGGTGATAGGGACGGCGGGCCACCTGGCGACCCAGCAGCGGACCGACGATCATCGCGGTGAACGTCATCAGGGTGAGCATGCCGCCGGCCTGCGCCGGTGAGAGATCGTGCACGGTGACGAGGTAGGGGTAGCCCCACAGCAGGCCCATCACGGTGACGCTGAACTGGGTGGTGAAGTGCGTCCACAGGCCGAGTCGGGTGCCCGGCGCTGACCACGCCATCCGCACCTGACCGCCGATCTCACGCCAGCCGAGCAACGCGTCGCGGCTGTTTACGTCTGGTGAGTCACGCACGACGACGTACAGCACCACGGACAGCACCACACCGACCAGTGCGGCACCGACGTACGACCAGGTCCAGCCCAGCTCATGTAGTGCGAGCGACAGTGGCACAGCAGCCCCCACGGCCCCGAGCTGCCCGAGCACTCCCGTGAGCTGGGTGACCACCGGGATGCGCATCGGCGAGAACCACCTGGAGACGATCCGGAGCACACTGATGAAGACCATCGCGTCGCCTGCCCCGACGAAGACACGCACGACCAGACCCAACGGGTAGGAGGAGATGAACGCGAAGGAGAGCTGTGCCAGCGTCATGATCGTC
>JBOHDD010000139.1:0-3809 GCA_050699155.1 Nocardioidaceae bacterium | reverse complement strand
CGTCGTTCAGGCTGAACGTCTCACCGGGCCTCAGCACTGTGCCGCTGATCAGCTCGGCGGCGCGACCCAGGTTGGTGTTGCGGTAGTCGGAGTGCGGGAAGTACGTCGTGAACTGCGAGACCGGCTCCTCGATCCCGAGCTTGCGCGCCGCGGCGGTGTCGAACTCCGGCTCGGCCGTGGACACCTTCAGCGCGATGGTGCGCTCCTGCCCCCCGGTCACCGAAAGCACCGGCAGCAGGTTGGAAGCCAGGCGCGCGCGGTTGACCTTGGTGCCGTGCCTTCCCGGCACCACCTCGGGCGCACCGTCGCTGAGCACCACCTTCGCCGGCCGGGCGTCGCGCGTCAGCCGGTCGAGAGCGCCCTCCGTCCGTTCGGCCAGCTTCTTCCTGTCGAGACGGGGCACCAGCTCGCCGTCCTGAGGCTCCATCGTCAGAGCGGCGCTGATCTGGGCCGGTGTGATCCGCGCGCTCCGGCCGGGGACCTCGACCATGACGGGCCCCGACATCGCCGGCTCGGCGAACTCGGTCATGGCCTTGTCGACATCCTCCTCGGTGAGCTCGGCCGGCTCCTGCCGCATCGGCAGATCGAAGGTCGCCTCCTCGTCGAGGAAGGTGGCGGTCAGGGCCTGTGCTGTCTCGTCCTGGTCCAGGGTGCCCCCCGGGGTGGGGTAGACCGGCTTCGCCCTGCCGGCACGGAACCTCACCGTGCCCTCGACGGGTGCACGCTCCACCTTGTTCGCGAGTCCCGACACGACCCGGTCCATCGCCTGCTGGTTCGTCTCGATGACCGGTGGGATGTCCTCTCCACCCGTGAGCACCTCGATCATCCGCAGCGGGCTGAGGCTGCGACCACCACCGGCCGACTCGACGGTGGCAGCGACGTCCAGGCCGAGCCCGGCTGCCGCCGGGTTGATCTCGTGGCTCTTGCCGTCGTGGGTTGCCTCGACCGGTCGCGAGACACGGGGCACCAGGTCGCTCTCGAGCTTCTCCCGGGCCGCGGCCGGGCTCAGGCCGCCGATCTCGACGCCGGCGACGGAGGCGTCCCGTGGCAGACGGTCACTGGTCAGGAAGTAGCCGGCGAGGTACAGCGCCCCCAGGACGAGGAGCAGGCCGACGGTGAAGAGGACCGCGAACCGCCGACCCGGACGTCCGGGCCCCGGACCCGTGTCCGGGGCAGCCTTCTCACCTTGCCTGAGCAGGAGACCCACCAGGGACTTCACCCTCCGTACACGGGCGCGCACCCGACCGGGCACGCGCCCTGAAGAACAACAGCGGCATAGTGTACGTGTCGGCGGTCACCGCGGACCGCGACCGACCCCCATCATCCCTACCCGTTGTCGAGGCTGTCGAACTCACCGCGGAAGTAGACCATCGGGGCCTCGTCGTCCACCCCCGCCTCCAGCGACAGCACCTGCCCGACGACGATCGTGTGGTCCCCGCCGTCGTACATCTCCCAGGTACGGCACTCCAGCCGGCAGAGCGCATGCTCGAGCAGGGCCACCCCGGTGTGCTCCCCGCGCCGGTGCGGGAACGCGTCGAGCTGGCCGGGCAGCGGTCGGCCGCGGACGGCAAGCGAGTGGGCCTCGGGCAGCTGGGAGCCGGCCAGGATGGACACACCCCAGTAGCGGGCCAGCGCGACGGCCTGGTGGAAGCGCGTGGTCTTGTCCACGCACACCAGCACCAGCGGTGGGTCCAGCGACACGGAGGTGAAGGCACTGGCGGTCATCGCGTGGTCGATCCCGCCCTGCACTGTGGACACCACGGTCACCCCACTGGCGAACCGGCTCATCGCGATGCGGAACAGGTCCGGGGCTGGTGCCGTCACGGGGCCATCCTCTCCCCCGGCGTCCGGCGTGGCCGAAGCCCCAGACCCAGCACCACCGCCGTCGCGATCGCGGCGGCTGCGAAGAAGCCCCACCCGAGTACGTCGGACAGCAGCAGGAAGTCGCCACCGGGGCCGTCGCCGAGGGCAGCGAGAACCACCGCGACCCAGCCCAGCAGGAAGCCCAGCAACGCCGGGGACTCACCGCGCAGGCCGAGGCCGACCGCGACCGGGGCCGCGACCGCGAGCAGCGCACCCCACGGGATCGGCCAGCCCTCGACCCAGACCGCATGTCTGTGCACGACGAGTGCCGCCACTGCCGTCGCCCCTCCGAGCAGCACGGCAGGCAGCGCCCAGAGCCAACGCATCCGGACCCGTCAGCCCAGCCCGGCGAACAGATCGGACTCCCAACCGGTCTGCTCGTCCCGCGGACCGGGCGTGCCCTTGACCAGCCGGTAGAACTCCGTGCCCCAGACCTCGTTGCCGAGGTTGTTCGACAGCGCGAAGAACGGACCGTCGACGGCGATCTGCGTGGCATGCGCCTTCATCGCCGCGAGCTTGCGCTCCACGTGCGCGTTCCCGTCGATGGCGGCGGTGATCTGCTCGTCCTCGATGGCGAACGGCGGCAGTGGCCCGTCGGGGTCCATGCCCTCGAACGTCGTCGTGTCCCCGGCGTTGCGCAGCTGCCGCAGGCTCTCACGCAGCCGTCTGGCCGACATTGCCAACCAGTAGACCTTGGCGACGTCCCACGGCCCACCCAGGTCGGGGCGGTACGACGGAGCTGCCGACAGGGCCATCGCGTACGTCGCAACGCGGTGCGCCTGGATGTGGTCAGGATGACCGTAGCCACCGAACTCGTCGTAGGTGACCAGCACCTGCGGACGAACCTCACGGATGACCTCGACGAGGTGGTCGGCGGACTCACGCAAGTCCGCCCTCCAGAAGGTGCCGTCCTTGACCTCCGGAAGTGCCATCGCGCCGCCGGACTCGTCGTACGTCATCCCGGAGTCGCGGTAGTGACCCTGCCCGCCAAGGAACCGATGGTCGCTGACCCCGAGCTCCTTCATCGCCGTCGCGAGCTCACCGACGCGGTGCTCACCGAGGCCGTCCTCGCGGGCCGCGGCAAGGTGCTCCAGGTCCGGGACCAGGACCTCACCCTCCTCTCCCAGGGTGCAGGTCACCAACGTCACCGCAGCGCCCTCGGCGGCGTACTTCGCCATCGTGGCCCCGTTGTTGATGGTCTCGTCGTCGGGATGGGCGTGCACCAGAAGCATCCGCCGGTCGGGCAGCTCGATCGTCATGCCATGAGGTTACGACGCCACGGTGTTCACCGAAGGTCCGCCTCGATCTCGGGGAGACGGTCGCGCAGTCGCTGCAGAGCGGCCGCGGTCCGGTCGGGCTCCCCCACCTCGGCAAGATTCAGCATCCCCGGGTCGCCGCCGCGCTGACCCTCGCCGATCTTGCGCACAGCACCGTCGATCCGTGGCACGACGCCGTGCAGGATCTCCACCGGGTCGACCCCGCCGTACGCCTGCGCCATCAGCCGCAGTCGCCGACCGGCGTCGACGACGGGGCGGAACAGGGGCACGCAGTTCCAGGCCGCGAACGCGAGGTCGTCGAGCACCGTCCCCGGACCGGCGACGTCCCAGTCGAAGACACCGGTCAGCGCTTCACCGAGGAAGGCGAGGTTGTACGGCGCCACGTCGTGATGGCAGACGATCTCGCCGTCGGCCAGCGCACGCTCCTCGAACCGCCATCGGACCTTCCCTTCGGGGCGGAAGTCGGCGACGGCCTCGTGATAGAGCCGCAGCCAGCGCATCACCTCCGCCAGCCGTGCCTCACCGAGCCGGTCCTCGTCGACGTCGATCACGTCGCCGACCAGGAAGGTGAGCACCTCGCGGTCGCGTTCGTCGTACCCCAGCACCCGCGGCACGTGGTCGAGGCCGCGTGCGGCCAGGTGGTCGAGCAGTGCATGCACCGCGGGTGTC
>JBOHDD010000138.1:0-3257 GCA_050699155.1 Nocardioidaceae bacterium | reverse complement strand
GAGCTGGACAGGGCCGGGTTCGCGGTCGAGCGCGGAGTGGCCGATCTGCCCACCGCCCTGGTTGCCACGGTCGGCTCCGGCCCGCTGGTGCTCGGGATCTGCTGCGAGTACGACGCGCTCCCCGACGTCGGCCACGCCTGCGGACACAACGTCATCGCCGCCGCGGGAGTCGGTGCCGCGATCGGTCTCGGCGCACTGGCCGACGACCTCGGCCTCACCGTGAAGGTCTTCGGCACACCCGCGGAGGAGGGCGGCGGCGGAAAGGTGTACATGCTGGATCACGGCGTCTTCGACGGGACCCATGCCGCCATGATGGTCCACCCTGCGCCGCATGAACGCGTCGACACCGAGATGCTCGCCGTCGCGAACTACGCGATCGGCTACACCGGCAAGCCGGCACACGCCTCCGCTTACCCGCATGAGGGCATCAACGCCGCGGACGCGGTCACCGTCGCACAGGTCGCGGTCGGCCTGCTCCGCCAGCACATCCGCTCGACCGAGCGCATCCACGGCATCGTGACGCGTGGTGGTGAGGCGGGCAACATCATCCCTGCGAAGACCAGCGCCTCTTACTTCGTACGCGCAGAGGACCTCGATGCGCTCGAGTCGCTGGTGCCGCGGGTGCGCGCCTGCTTCGAGGCCGGGGCCACCGCGACCGGCTCGACCCTGGACTTCGCCCAGCAGGCGCCGCCATACGCGGAGATGCGCAACGACCCCGCCATGATGGCCATCTACCAGGCCAACGCGGAGACCGCGGGGCGCCGGTTTCCCACACTGTCGGCGGAAGCCGCGGCCGCAGTCGGGTCGAGCGACATGGGCAACGTCTCCCGAGCGTTGCCGTCGATCCACCCCATGCTGGCCATCGACTGCGGCGGCTCGAGCAACCACCAGCCGGAGTTCGCCAGGCACTGTGCATCGGCCTCCGCCGACACCGCAGTGGTGCAGGCGGCCAAGGCAATGGCGTGGACCTGTGTCGACCTGGCAGCAGACGACCAGCAACGAGACCGGCTGATGCATCCACCGACGCGGACGCGCCAGGGAGCCCCGTAGCGGCCTGTTGACGGGCTGTATCCAGTGTGCAATCGTTCCCGATCAATGGATGCGCAGGCGCGAGGACGCGAGAAACAGATTCATTGTCTGGTGTAGAGGCTGGGGGATGGGGGCAGACTTCCGAAGTGCTAGAGGAGGCACCCATGTGGTCTCGCCACTCGTCAGGTCGACCTGTCGTGCTCACGTTGCTTGCGGTAGGCGTGCTCATGCTGAGCTCGTGTACGACAGGCGGAGGCAGCGGTCCGGGCGGCTCCGATGACAGGACATTCGACATCGCCATCGGTGTCGACCTCGACACCGTCGACCCGGTGCAGCAGACGACCACCACCGTGCAGAATGTGGTCGACTACGGCGTCGAGACCCTGACGAAGCTCGACAAGACGGGCAGTGTCCAGCCGAGCCTCGCCGAGTCCTGGGAGACCAGCAACGGCGGCAAGACCATCACGTTCAAGCTGCGCGAGGGCGTGAAGTTCCACGACGGCACCGACTTCGACGCCGAGGCAGCGAAGTTCAACCTCGACCGGCTCCTCGACCCGAACGTGAACGTGCCGATCCGTGCCAACTACGAGGTCATCGACAAGGTCACCGCGGTCGACGCGATGACGTTGCGGCTCGACCTGAAGAACCCTGACCCCAACCTGCCCTCGGACCTGGCCACCACCATCGGCGGGATGATCTCGCCCGACTCGGTGGACAAGCTCGGTAACAGCTACAAGAACATCGTCGAGCCGGTGGGGACGGGTCCGTACACGTTCGAGCGCTTCGCCCAGGGCGACCAGGCGGTCTACAAGAAGTTCGGCGACTACTGGGGCAAGAAGCCGTACTACAACGAGGTCGTCTTCCACATCGTCCCCGAGGACACATCGCGAGAGGCGATGCTCAGGGCCGGCCAGGCCGACATGATCATGAACCCTCCCGTATCAGACCTGGAGGCGTTGGAGAAGGACGACAGCACGGCCGTACTGAAGGCGCCGAGCGACCGGTCGGTCTTCGTGGCGTTCAACACCTCGAAGCCCCCGTTCGACGATGCGAAGGTACGTCAGGCCCTGAACTACGCGGTGGACAAGAAGACCATCGCGCGCGAGGTGTTATTCGGCTCCGTCGACGCCATGGACGCTCCACTGGCCTCGAGCGTGGATGGATACTGCCGCTCCGGCTACTACGAGTTCGATCCGGAGAAGGCCCGGCAGCTGCTCGACGAGGCCGGTGTGAAGAACCTGTCGATCACCTTCGGGACACCGACCGGCCGCTACCTGCAGGACAAGGAGGCGGCGCAGGCCATTGCGGCGTACCTGAGTGACGTGGGAGTCAAGGCGAAGGTGCGGACCATGGACTGGCCGTCGTACCAGGCTGCTACCGCGGAACCGGCCAACCAGCAGACGTTCGACATGCACCTGCTCGGCTGGGCACCTGGGGCGCTCGACGCGCCGACCCAGTTCCAGATGTTCCAGACGGCACAGCACCCTCCGACGGGTCTGGCGACCTCGTTCTACTCCAACGCGAAGGTCGACAGCCTTGTCGCCAAGGCGAATGTGGAGCTGGACGACCAGCGCCGCAACGCGATGTACTGCGAGGCGCAGCAGCAGATCTGGCAGGACGCGCCGTGGATGTTCCTCTGGAGCCAGACGCTGGTTCTTGCGTACTCGGAGGACGTCGCGGGAGTCTCGTACATACCGAACGAGAAGTTCAACACGGTCTACGCGCACCCGGCCGAATAGCGCGCGCCGCAGGGTGACTGGGTAGACGACGGATGCGCGGCTTCTGGGTATACATGGCGAGGCGGCTGGTCGCCTCGATCATCACGCTGATGGGCGTCGCACTGGTGGTTGTCGCACTGACAAAGCTGCTGCCCGGCGACCCGGCGCGGGTCATCGCGGGCATGCAGGCCAGCCAGAAGGAAGTCGAGCGGATCCGGCACGCGATGGGGTTCGACGAACCACCCATCGTCCAGTACTGGACCTTCATCGAGAACCTCCTCCAGGGCAACCTGGGGATCTCCGCCCGCACAGGGAACCCCGTGACCGAGGAGATCCTGGCGCGCCTGCCCTTCACCGTCGAGCTCGCAGTGCTCGGCACCCTGTTCGGCGTTGTCGCAGGGATCCTCCTCGGCGCGGTAGCGGCGACACACAAGGACAGCTGGATCGACAGCCTGGTGTCGGCGGTAGGCGTGATGGGTGTCTCCATGCCGGTGTACTGGCTCGGCATCC
>JBOHDD010000137.1:0-6475 GCA_050699155.1 Nocardioidaceae bacterium | reverse complement strand
ACCGGCCCGAGCAGCTGCCGTCGTCGCTGCTGGCCGCGATGCGGGTGCTCACCGACCCGGCCGAGACCGGTGCGGTGACGCTGAGCCTGCCGCAGGACGTGCAGGCCGAGGCGCACGACTGGCCGGTCGAGCTGTTCGAGGAGCGCGTCTGGCACGTCCCGCGCCCGCAGCCCGACGCGGAGTCGCTGCGACGCGCGGTGGACATCATCCGGGCGTCGCGGCGTCCACTGCTGGTGGCCGGTGGCGGGGTGGTCTACAGCCGTGCCACCGGTGCTCTGCGCGACCTGGTCGAGCACACCGGCGTACCCGTGGCCGAGACGCAGGCGGGCAAGGGGTCGCTGCCCTACGACCACCCGCAGGCTGTCGGCGCGATCGGGGCCACCGGCAGCACGGCCGCGAACGCGCTGGCCGCGGAGGCGGACGTGGTGGTCGGGGTCGGCACGCGGTACAGCGACTTCACCACCGCATCGCGCAGCATCTTCGCCGACCCGGACGTGCGGTTCGTGAACCTCAACGTGGCCGCCGTCGACGCCGCCAAGCTGTCGGCCGTCTCGCTCGTCGCCGACGCGCGGGTCGGGCTGGAGCGGCTGCGCGAGGAGCTCGGCGACTGGCAGGTCGACAGTGGCTACCGCGACCGCGCCCGCGATCTCGCCGGGCAGTGGGACGCGACCGTGCAGGCGGCGTACGACCGTCGCGACGAGCCGTTGCCGGCACAGTCGGCGATCCTCGGTGTCGTCAACGAGGCGATGGGCCCCCGGGACGTGGTCGTGTGCGCGGCCGGGTCGATGCCCGGCGACCTGCACAAGCTGTGGCGCACCCGCGACCCGAAGGGCTACCACGTCGAGTACGGCTTCTCCTGCATGGGCTACGAGATCGCCGGCGGTCTCGGCGTGAAGATGGCCGCACCCGACCGCGAGGTCGTGGTGCTGGTGGGCGACGGCTCCTACCTGATGATGGCGCAGGAGCTCGTCACCGCCGTGCAGGAGGGCGTCAAGCTGGTCGTGGTGATCGTGCAGAACCACGGCTTCGCCTCGATCGGGGCGTTGTCGGAGTCGGTCGGGTCGCAGCGGTTCGGCACGGCGTACCGCTACCGCAACCCCGAGTCGGGACTGCTCGACGGCGACGTGCTGCCGGTCGACCTGGCCGACAACGCGGCCAGCCTCGGTGCGCACGTGCTGCGGGCCCGCGGGATCGACGAGCTCCGCAAGGCGATGCGGGAGGCGCTCGACGCACCGGACACCCGGGTCGTCCACGTGGACAGCGACCCGCTGATCGGCGCACCGGACTCGCAGGCGTGGTGGGACGTGCCGGTGGCCGAGGTTTCCGGGCTGGAGTCCACCTGGGCTGCACGTGCGACGTACGACGAGAACAAGCGTCACCAGCGCCATCACTGGGGGCCACAGCAAGGACCGACCGGTCAAGGAGACCAGCCATGAGATGGAAGACCAGGCACGCACTCACCGCAGCGCTCGCGGCGGGGTCACTCGTACTCAGCGGATGCAGCAGCGAGGGGGGCGCTCAGTCGGAGGCCGACCCGACGAACGTCGGTCCGAGGCTGGAGGTGGCCATGGTGACCCACGCGGCCCCGGGCGACACGTTCTGGGACATCGTCCGCAAGGGTGCCGAGGCCGCCGCGGCGAAGGACAACGTCGAGCTGTTGTACTCGTCGGACCCCCAGGCCGGGGAGCAGGCCCAGCTGATCGAGGCCGCGATCGACCAGAACGTCGACGGCATCGTCGTCAGCCTGGCCAAGCCCGAGGCGCTGGCCGGCGTCGTACGCCAGGCGACCCAGCAGGGCATCCCGGTGGTCAGCATCAACTCCGGGGACACCGAGTCGGCCGCGCTCGGCGCCATCGCGCACTTCGGGCAGAACGAGACCATCGCCGGCCGGGCTGCCGGGGAGAAGCTCAACGACCTCGGCTACCAGCACGCGCTGTGTGTCAACCACGAGCAGGGCAACGTCGGGCTGGAGGAGCGCTGCGCGGGCGCGAAGGAGACCTTCGACGGGCAGATGCAGACCCTGTTCGTCAACGGTGAGGACACCGCACAGGTGCAGTCCTCGATCACGGCCCAGCTGCAGACCTCTGACTCGATCGACGCCGTGCTGGCCCTCGGCGCGCCGTTCGCGCTCACCGCGGTGGATGCGGTGGAGGACGCCGGCAGCAAGGCCGATGTCGCCACCTTCGACATGGACTCCGAGCTGATCAACGCGCTGAAGGCCGAAGAGGTGAAGTTCGCCGTCGACCAGCAGCCGTACCTGCAGGGCTACCTGGCCGTCGACGAGATCTGGCTGTGGCACCGCAACGGCAACATCGTCGGCGGTGGCCAGCCGGTGCTGACCGGACCCAACATCGTCACACCGGACGAGGCCGGGCAGGTGGAGGAGTTCGCCGAGAAGGGCACCCGCTGATGGGTCAGGACGCCGCGGTGGCCACGGCCACCGGCGACGAGCGGGTCGCCCGGCAGTCGCTGCTCGGCAAGCTGCTGGGCAGGCCCGAGCTGGGCGCCCTGACCGGGGCGGTCGTGCTCTTCGTCTTCTTCGGCATCGTGGCCGACGCGTTCCTCGAGCTGAACTCGCTGGCGACGGTGCTCTACGGCAGCTCGACCATCGGCATCATGGCGGTCAGCGTCTCCCTGCTGATGATCGGCGGGGAGTTCGACCTGTCCGCCGGGGTGCAGGTCACCACCGCCTCGCTCACCGCGAGCATGGTGGCCTACCAGCTCTCGCTGAACGTCTGGGCGGGTGCGCTGGTCTCCCTTGTCGTCATGTTGGCGATCGGGTTGGTCAACGGTCTGCTGTACGTCAAGACGGGGCTGCCGAGCTTCATCATCACGCTCGGCATGTTCCTGATGCTCACCGGTCTCAACCTGGGCGTGACGCGGCTGGTCACCGGCAACGTGGCGTCGGACTCGATCACGGACATGGACGGGTTCGACACCGCGGAGGCGGTCTTCTCCTCCGACGTCAGCGTCTTCGGGCTGCAGCTCGACATCACCATCTTCTGGTGGCTGCTGTTCGTGGTCATCGCCACCTGGATCCTGATCCGCACCCGTGCGGGCAACTGGATCTACGCGGTCGGAGGTAGCGCTGCCAGTGCGCGCGCTGTCGGCGTACCCGTGGCCCGGACCAAGATCGCGCTGTTCATGGGTGTCGGCTTCACATCCTGGTTCCTCGGGATGCACCTGCTCTTCGCCTTCAACACCGTCCAGTCGGGTGAGGGTGTCGGCAACGAGCTGATCTACATCAGCGCGGCGGTGATCGGCGGCTGCCTGCTGACCGGGGGATACGGCACCGCGGTAGGCGCCGCGACCGGGGCGTTCATCTTCGGGATGGCCAACAAGGGCATCATCTACGCCCAGTGGAGCCCCGACTGGTTCCTGTTCTTCCTGGGCTTCATGCTGCTGACCGCCACCCTGCTCAACTCCTGGATCCGACGCCGTGCGGAGGTGGCGAGATGAACGCCGAGACGCCTCTGGTCAGTCTGCGAGACGTCGGCAAACGGTACGGCAAGGTGGTGGCCCTCGACGGTGTCTCGCTGGACGTGCGCTCCGGGGAGGTCACCTGCGTGCTCGGCGACAACGGCGCCGGCAAGTCGAGCCTGATCAAGATCGTGGCCGGGCTGCACGAGCACGACTCGGGCACCTACGAGGTCGACGGCAGTGAGGTCAGGTTCGGGTCGCCGCGGGAGGCGCTCGCCCTCGGCATCGCCACCGTCTACCAGGACCTGGCCGTCGTGCCGCTGATGCCGGTGTGGCGCAACTTCTTCCTCGGGTCCGAGAAGACGCGCGGTGTCGGCCCGGTACGCCGTATCGACGCCGAGGAGATGCGCCGTACGGCCAAGCACGAGCTGGCCGAGATGGGCATCGACCTGCGTGACGTGGACCAGCCGATCGGGACGCTCTCCGGTGGTGAGCGGCAGTGCGTCGCGATCGCCCGTGCGGTGTACTTCGGTGCCCGCGTGCTGATCCTGGACGAGCCGACCGCCGCGCTCGGTGTGAAGCAGGCCGGGGTCGTGCTGCGCTATATCGTGCAGGCGCGCGAGCGTGGGCTGGGTGTCATCTTCATCTCGCACAACCCACATCACGCCTACCCGGTCGGTGACCGCTTCCTGATCCTGCAGCGCGGTCGGCCGATGGGCTTCTACGACAAGAACGAGGTGAGCCGGGAGGACCTGGCCGCGCTGATGTCGGGCGGAGCCGAGCTGGAGCAGCTCGCGCACGAGCTGGAGCGCGCGGTCGACTGAGGCCCCGCCCCGTTACGTCGGCTCGATGTGTTGACCGCTGTGCGAAAAGTGGCGAAATCACCGTATGTGTTCATTAACATCGTCTCATGACCTCGGTGCGGCTGGTGACGTACAACGTGCACGGTGGTGGGTCCAAGGTCGCGCTGCGCTCGGTGGTCACGTCGACGAGCCCCGACGTGATGGTGGTGAACGAGTCGCCGCAGATGCCGCTGCTGTGGCGGTGGCAGTGCCCGTCGCTGGCACGGCAGTGGGACCTGCAGCACATCGCCGGTGGGCGCAACGCCGGCCGCAACATGATCTGCGCCAAGCCCCATGTCGGTGTCGCCGAGGCGTCCGTGCATCGCATCGGCCAGCCCTTCTTCGAACCGATCCGCGGTGTGGTGTCCGCGCAGCTGCAGGCGGACTCGCACCGGTTCGGCGTCGTCGGATGTCACCTCGGCCTCGACGCCGACGACCGGTTGCCGCAGGCGGAGCGGGTGATCCAGGAGGCCGACCGGCTCGACGGGCCGGTAGTGGTGGCCGGTGACCTCAACGAGCCGCCGAAGGGCCCGGCGTGGGAGGCGTTGCGCGCCGCGGGGTTCGTCGACCACGGCGACGACGACGACCTGACATACCCGGCCGACGAGCCGACCAAGCGCATCGACGCGATCCTGGTGCGCGGAGACGTACAGGTCAGCCGGCACAAGATCCCCGGGCTGCAGCCGGAGCTGCTCAGGCTGGCCAGCGACCACTATCCCGTGACCGCCACCCTCACCTGGCCCTGACCCACCCGCTGCCCCTGGGAGGTGCGATGCGACCAGACGAGCAGCCCGGCCAGAACCCCTACGCCTTCGTCGTCGGGTGCCCGCGGTCCGGCACCACGATGCTGCAGCGGATGCTCGACAACCATCCGATGCTGGCGATGGCCAACGACACCCATTTCGTCCCGCTCGCGGTCAGTGACGTACCCCTCGGCGTGGACCCGCCGCTGACCCCCGAGCTGGTGGAGTGGGTACGCACCTACCGGCGCTTCCACCGGCTCGGGCTGTCCGACGAGGCGGTCGAGCGGGCCGCGGCCGCGACGTCGTACGCCGGCTTCGTGGGAGCACTCTTCACCGAGTACGGCGCGGAGCGCGGCAAGCGCCTGGTCGGTGAGAAGACCCCCGACTACGTGAAGTGGCTCCCGCGGCTGCATGCCCTGTTCCCCTGGGTGCGCAGCATCCACCTCACCAGGGACGGCCGCGACGTCGCCCTCTCCACGCTGGAGTGGGCGAAGGACGGCAAGGGTCCGAGCAAGCTGCGGCTGTGGGACGAGGCACCCGTCGCGGTGTGCGCGCTGTGGTGGCGCTGGCAGGTCACCACCGGACGGCGTGACGGCGCGGAGCTGGGGCCGCGGCGCTACCGCGAGGTGTCCTACGAGGACCTGGCGGCTCACCCCGAGGAGCATCTCGCGGAGATCGCGGAGTTCCTCGGCCTCCCCGACGCTCCGGAGATGGCGGCCTACCACGTGGGTCGGACCAGCCACCGGCCCGGTCTCTCGTCGAAGGAGGCGTGGCTGCCGCCGACGTCGGGGCTGCGGGACTGGCGTGCCGACATGTCTGAGCGGGACCGCGGCCTGTTCGAGCTGCTCGCCGGCGACCTGCTGTCCGAGCTCGGCTACGAGCGAAGCGTCCACACGTTCTCACCGGAGCTGGCCGAGGCGGCCGAACGGTACCGGCAGTGGTGGGAGCAGGACCGCGCCAAGCGCCGACGCTGACCGGCCGCGCGAGGCAGGGGTACGGCGGTCAGCGGGTGAGCTCGATCGCCAGCTGCTCGAGGAACAGCCCCACGTCTGTGACGATGCCGCGTGCCTGGGACGAGCCGCGGTCGGCGAGCTTGGTCACCGTCGCCGGGTTGATGTCGACGCAGGCCAGCGGCACCGAGGCCGGCAGGATGTTGCCGGTCGCCACCGAGTGCAGCATCGTCGCCACCATCAGGCAGAAGCCGACACCCTGCAGATGGGAACGCATCGCCCGCTGACCCTCGATCACGTCGGTGTAGACGTCCGGCAGCGGGCCGTCGTCGCGGACCGAGCCGACCAGCACGAAGTCCTTGTGGTGCCGCACCAGGGCGTGCATCACCCCGCCGGTGAGCACGCCCTGGTCGACGGCGGCCTTGATCGACCCGGCCTTGCGGATCGTGTTCAGCGCGCGGATGTGGTGCTCGTGGCCGTGCTCGACCCCACGGCCCTGTGCCAGGTCGACACCCAGCGA
>JBOHDD010000136.1:0-3122 GCA_050699155.1 Nocardioidaceae bacterium | reverse complement strand
CCCAGACCCTGGCCTGGGCCGAGCAAGAGCCCGCCCGCCGCTGGGAACCCAAACGACTCCGTCTCCGGATCCTCGCCGTCGCCGGCCGAATCATTCGCAGCGGCCGACGAAGACGACTCCAACTACCCCGCGACTGGCCCTGGAACCACCTCATCGACATCGGCTGGGCCGTGCTCCGCACCGCTTGATCTCCACCAAGACCGACCCGCCAACCAAGGAATCGGAGAACCGGCGACATCAGCGCCGGCGGTCTGCCATGCCCGCGCCGCCTAACCGACGACAGCCGCTGCGCGACCGATCACCGAACTGCGAGATGAAAACGGCTAGGGGGCGGGCACCGACCTTGCTAACGTCGGGGGACGCACGTCACTGGGACGGCGTACGACCGAAGGGGCTGCCACTGATGCATGACGCCCGCACCCTGCTCGATCTGGGCGACGAGGCGGTTCGCCGCCTGGCTCGGCGGGGCTACCAGCTCGACCTGGCCACGATCGAGGACCTGTTCACGCGCCGCAACTCCTCGATCAAGAGCTCGGACGACCTGCGGGCCGAGTCCAAGCGGGTAGCCCAAGAGGTCGGCAGGACCGCCAAGGAGGGCGGGGAAGCCTCGGAGCTGAAGCAGCGCGCCCGCGATCTCAAGGACCAGATCCGAGCGACCGAGGTCGAGCAGCAGAAGGTCGAGACCCGGCTGCGTGACCTGCTCCTGGGAATCCCGAACTTCCCCGCCGAGGACGTTCCCGACGGAGCATCGGAGGAGTTCAACGTGGAGGTCCGCAGGCACGGCACGGTGCCGGCGTTCCCCTTCGAGCCACTCGACCACGTCGACCTCGGCGAGGCGATGGGGATCTTCGACTTCGGCCGGGCGGTGAAACTCTCGGGCTCACGGTTCACGGTCACCCGTGGTGCCGGTGCCGTCCTGGAGCGGGCGTTGGCGACGTTCTTCCTGCACCTGCACACCGGTAGGCACGGGTACGAGGAGATCTCCGTACCCAACCTTGTGAACCGGCAGACGATGACCGGCACCGGCCAGCTCCCGAAGTTCGAGGAGGACCTGTTCAAGACCGCGGTGGCCGACCGGGAGCTGTACCTCATCCCGACGGCGGAGGTGCCGCTCACCAACCTGCATGCCGACGAGATCCTGGCCGCCGAGGCCCTCCCGTTCGCCTATACGGCGTGGACGCCGTGCTTCCGTTCCGAGGCCGGGTCCTACGGGCGGGACACGCGGGGCATCCTGCGCCTGCACCAGTTCAGCAAGGTGGAGCTGGTGCGCATCTGCCGTGCCGAAGAGTCACGGGCAGAGCTGGAGACGATGCTGGGGCATGCCGAGGCATGTCTGAAGGAGCTGGACCTCGCCTACCGGGTCGTCAACCTTGCGGTCGGTGACCTCGGGTTCAGCGCGCAGATCACCTACGACATCGAGGTCTGGCTACCCAGCCAGGACACCTATCGCGAGATCTCCTCCTGCTCGGACACCGGCACCTTCCAGGCCCGACGGGCCGGGATCCGCACGAAGACCAAGGACGGTCAGCGTGGCTACGCAGCCACGCTCAACGGCTCCGGCATGCCGATCGGACGCACCATGGCCGCGCTGCTGGAGCAGCACCAGCGGCAGGACGGGTCGGTGCAGATCCCCGAAGCACTGGTGCCGTTCACTGGGTTCCGGAGCATCGCCGCCGACGGCAAGCCTCAGACCTGACGGGTGCTCCGGCGCCGCCGCTGCCTGCGCCGACGCCTCCGCTCGCGTCGGCTCTCCTCGCGCAGCTCACGCCGGCGTTGACGAAGCCGACGCTGACGTCGTGCACGTGCCCGCTCCTGCTCGCGCCGCCGTTGCTCGAGCAGCTCCCTACGCCGCCAGTCGTCCGGCAGGTCGTCGACCTTGCACGGGTCAGCCTCAGTCGGGTGGTTGGGGTCGGGGTCGCCGGGGTGCCAGCCGACGGCGAACTGGACCATCATGTCGTGGTCTTCGTGGGGCAGGTTGTGGCAGTGCACCATGTAGCGGCCGCGGTGTGGTTGGAACTGGCAGAGGAGGCGGATGGTTTCGTTCTCGCCGACGTAGACGACGTCTTTGGGTCCGCGTTCGTAGTCGAAGGGCGGGCGGCTGTTGCGGGAGAGCACTTTGAAGTCGATCAGGTGGATGTGGACGGGGTGGAACCAGCCGCCGGACTTGTTCTGGATCTCCCAGATCTCGGTGGCTCCGAGGTGGGGGTCGGCGATGATCTGCTGGAATCTGCTGTTGATCACGTCGTCCCAGGTCTGGCCGTTGATGGTCCAGTGGCCGTTGTGGCGTTCGACGCGCAGGTTGCGGGTGCGGGTGGCCTGGGACTCGGTCAGGTTCATCACGTGGCTGCCGGCCAGTAGGTCCGGGATCCGGTTCCAGGTGGGGTCGTGTTTGTGGACGGGTGCGTCGGTGATGTCGAAGGCCATCACCTTGTCGGTGTGCTGGTAGTCGACGTTGTTGGGGTTGGACAGGTTGCGCAGGATGACGCGTTGGCCGGGCCGGTAGCGGCGGAAGTCGATCAGGATCTCGTAGCGTTCGGCGTTTCCGTGCCGCCACTGGGTGACCTGGCGGGATCGGGGCATCAGGCCGCCGTCGGTGGCGACCACGGTCATCGGGTCGCCGTCGCCGAGCTGGAAGCGGAACGACCGGGAGATGGCGGTGTTCAGGACGCGGAAGCGGTAGACCCGTCGCTTGACGTTCATCACCGGCCAGGGCTGGCCGTTGTCCAGGATCACGTCGCCCCACAGGCCCGAGGTCGAGCTGTCGTCGTAGCGCACCGATCCGTCGGCGGCGAACATCACGTCGCCGACCATCAGGGGTACGTCGAACTCGCCCTGCGGCAGCAGGTCACGCTCGGCGGGATCGTGCATGTGGTACTGCGCGTAGAGCCCGGAGTACACGTTCTGCGCGGTGTGGTGCACACCGTGGTCGTGGTACCAGAGGGTGCGAGCTGGCTGGAAGTTCGGGAAGTGGTAGTCCTTGTAGGACCCCGGCGGGGTGACATCGCTGGCGTACCCGTCGTACTGCGGCAACGACGCCGACCCGTGCAGGTGCACCGAGGTGGTGAAGCGGTCCCCACCGACCGGGTTGCGTGCCGGCAGCTTGTTGCGAACTCGTACGACGG
>JBOHDD010000135.1:0-3974 GCA_050699155.1 Nocardioidaceae bacterium | reverse complement strand
CCCTCGACCAGGTGCGCCGCGCCGCTGACTCCCTGCGCCCCGCCGAGACACATCTCGTCGTCACGGTCCGCGACCTCGGGCGGCAGCTGCCCGCCGTCTGGCAGGAGCAGGTGAAGAACCGCGGGGTGACCAGATACGAACGCTTCCTGCGCGACATCGCCGAGCGTCCGCGCACGCGCCGCTACCGGCACTTCTGGCAGGCACAGGACATCCTCGACGTCCTCGAGCGCTGGTCGACCGCGGTGCCGGCCGAGCGGGTGCACATCGTCACGGTTCCGCAGCCAGGGTCGCCCCCCGGGCTGCTGTGGGAGCGGTTCGCATCGGTGGTCGGCGTGAACCCCTCGTCAGTGGATCCGCACGTGCAGACGGCCAACGCCTCTCTCGGTGTTGCCGAGGCCGAGCTGCTGCGGCGGATGAACCGCAGCCTGCGGGAGCGGATGGACTGGGCGACCTACGAGCAGGAGGTCAAGGTCGGGTTGGCCGGCCGCCTCGCCGCGCGGGAGGACGCCGCCCGGCTGATGGTGCCGCACGACCACCGGGGGTGGGTCGGTGAGCGCGCCGAGCAGATGATCGGTGGCCTGCGCAAGGGCGGGTACGACGTCGTGGGCGACCTCGAGGACCTTCGGCCGGTCTTCGACGACCGACCGGTGGTCATGCCCAGAGAGATCTCCGCACGTCAGCTGGTGGAGATCGCCGGCGAGTGCGTCGGTGACCTGGTCACCGACAACGTGGCACAGCGACGGACTGCGTTCCCAGCGCCGGGCGTAAACAGACCCGTCGGCCGCATCCTGCGGCGGGTGCGGGCCCGCGTCACCGGTGGTTGAACCGGTCCCGCGCCGACCACAGGGCCCACCGCGCCCGTGCCCGCAGGTCCGCCCGTGGGGGCTCCGGCGCCGGCGGGACCTCACCGAGCTGTTCGCGCAGCTGTCGGATCCGGGTCCGTTGGCGTCCTGCGATGCGGAGCAGCATCGCGGTGGACTTGATCGCGATCGGCAGCATCCGTTTCGCGCGGATCGCGTGAGTGGCGACGTACCCCTCGTGGTCCTCTGGTCGCGGCATCAGCTCGTCGAGATCGCCCACGACGTCGTACCCGCCGTCGCGGAGCGCGTCGATCATCGCCCGCGAGCGGGAGCGAACCCAGGGCATCCGCCCCTCGGGAAGCACGATCTGCCCGCCAGACCCGTTGAACACCTGCCCGGTGAGACGCAGGCGGACGAGGGCATCGTAGTCGGGTGGCCGCATCCGCGGCACCCGCAGGTTGACCCGGCGTAGCACCTCGGCCTCGGCCAGGCCCAGCGACGTGTTGGACCGCCGTACCTTCAGCGAGTAACGCGCGGGGTCCAGACCGGTGACGCTGCAGAAGCGCTGCCAGAGGGCGTCCCGGGGGGCACCCGGCGGCGGGAGGGTGACGACGTGGATGCGGTCGGCGGGTATGACCCGGGCCCAGCGCCCGAGCACGTACGCCGCGTCGTGCAGCCCCCAGAACATCTCCCCGAACGGCGGCGGGGCGTCGTGGCCGTGCTCGATCAGGTCGTCGACGAACCTCTCGAGGGTCAGCGTGTGCCGGTGCTTGATGTGCTCCTGCCAGTCGGAGACGAGCTGCCGGGCGAGGTCGCGTGCGGTGAAGATCACGTGCACCTCGGCGGAGGCCAGCGAGTCGGCCAGTCGCCCGACCTGACGTTGGGTGGCTCCGCCGAGGATCTCGTTGCCGAGGATGACGGTCGAGCCGTCCCAGTCGACCGAGCGCTTCGCGACCGCGTCCCAGGTGCCGCGCGAGTGGCCCGCCGGCCGCGCACCCCAGGCGCGTTCACGCAGGTCGAGCATCGCCTCGAAGTGCTGGTGGGGACGCTCGTAGGGGTACAGGACACCGTCGGCGGCGAGCTGCTCGCGGTTGTGCCACAGGACGTTCTGGACGAATGTGGTTCCGGTCTTGGGGGCGCCGATATGGACGAACACCTTCGGCGTCGTGGGGGTCTCGCGCACGTCTGATAGCGTGCCAGGTTGCCGCTCCGGCCGCGAGGCGGGTGCCGGGCGGCGCTCCCGACGACGGGTCAGCCACGAGCCAGGAACACCCAAGGAGACAACCGAGTGCGCACGGTACAGCGAACCATCATCCGAGCGGACCAGGAGCTCGACATCCGTCCGCTGTACATCGGCGGCATGTCGTCGCTGATCGGTGGCGACGAGGGCGCGCGTCAGTCCGGCGCGGGCGAGAGCTGGAGCGGCCAGCCGGGCGAGCCCGCGGACGACAAGTACTTCGGGCCCTCACCCGAGGGCACCGGTGGGCTGATGACGGTCAGCGGTGACGGTCACGCGCACGTGCTGGCCAACCGCCGTGTCACCTTCGGCACCTACTTCAACTCGTTCCCGGCCAGCTACTGGCGGCGGTGGACCGAGGCCGACGAGGTGACCCTACGGATCCGGCTGTCGGGGGAGGGCACGGTCCTGGTCTACCGCTCCACCTCGAAGGGCCATGTCCAGCGCGAGGTTTCCGAGGCGGTCGACAGCGGCAAGTCGAGTACGACAATGGAGTTCGCCCTGACATTGAAGCCGTTCATCGACGGCGGGTGGTACTGGTTCGACGTGGAGGCCGGTGACAAGGATCTCGTCGTCGAGGGCGCGGAGTGGCTGGTCGACACCGAGCACACCGCGCAGGGCCGCATCTCGATCGGGATCACGACGTTCAACCGGCCGGACTTCTGCACCGACCAGCTGGTCGTCCTCGGCAGGACGCCCGAGGTGCTCGAGGTCATCGACGAGATCATCGTCGTCGACCAGGGCAACCAGAAGGTCGTGGACCACGAGCAGTACGCCGAGGCAAAGGCGGCGCTCGGCGACAAGCTCAGGGTGATCGAGCAGGGCAACCTCGGTGGGTCCGGTGGCTTCTCCCGCGCCATGCTGGAGACGGTCGAGCGCGGCACCAGCGACTACTGCCTGCTGCTCGACGACGACGTGGTCTGCGAGTCCGAGGGGATCCTGCGTGCGCTGGCGTTCGCGGACCTGTCGCGCAAGCCCACGAGCGTGGGCGGGCAGATGTTCAGCCTGTACGACCGCTCGGTGATGCACGCGTACGGCGAGACGGTCAAGAAGTACACCTGGTTCTGGGGTCCGGCACCGCACACCAAGCACGGGCACAACTTCGCACGTCAGTCGCTGCAGACCACGAAGTGGCTGCACCGCCGCATCGACGTGGACTACAACGGCTGGTGGATGTGTCTGATCCCGACCAAGATCATCCGCGAGATCGGTCTGTCCCTGCCGATGTTCATCAAGTGGGACGATGCCGAGTTCGGCCTGCGCGCACAGGAGGCCGGCTACTCGACTGTCACACTGCCCGGCGTCGCGGTGTGGCACGTGCCGTGGCACGAGAAGGACGACACGATCGACTGGCAGGCCTACTTCCACCGTCGGAACCGCCTCGTCGCCGGTCTGCTGCACTCGCCGTACGACCGTGGCGGACGTCTGATCCGGGAGAGCTTCGAGACGCAGATCCGGCACCTGATGTCGATGCAGTACGCACCGGCGGAGATGGGTCTGATGGCGATCGAGGACATCCTCGAGGGCCCGCACCGGATGCATCGCGACGTGCTGGAGCGGCTGCCCGAGCTGCGGGAGATGCGCAAGGCCTACCCCGACTCGCAGATGCGACCGGAGCTCGACGGGTTCCCCCCGGCGAAGCGGAAGAAGCCACCGCGCAAGGGCAAGACCCCGACCCAGCCGAAGAACCGCGCCGGGCAGATGAAGACGCTGGCCCTCGGCGCTGTCCGGCAGATGGGCCCGGTCCGCGACCTGGCGAAGAAGAACCCGGAGGCGAGCGTGCCCAACCTCGACGTCCGGTGGTGGTTGCTGGCCCAGCTCGACAGCGCCCTGGTGTCCTCCGCGGACGGCACGTCGGCAGCGTGGTACCAGCGCGACCCCGAGAAGTTCCGCGACCTGCTGCGTCGGTCGCTGACCGTGCATGCTCGGTTGTGGAA
>JBOHDD010000134.1:0-5152 GCA_050699155.1 Nocardioidaceae bacterium | reverse complement strand
TCGCCGGACCTCCACGACTCGCCTGCGACGTCGCGAGGTTCGCCGTACACGGTGCGGTCGACCAGCACCGGGCGTGGAGGCACGTGTCCCTCCCGGAGCGGAAGGCCAGGGTCACGGCCACGCTCGACGCACTGAGCGAACACAGCGACCTGCTGTCCCTGCTGCTGGTCTGGGAGATCGGCAAGCCCTGGCGGCTGGCCACCTCCGACGTGGACCGTTGCATCGAGGGCGTTCGGTGGTACGTCGATCAGATCGAGGACATGGTCGACGGTCGGTCCCCGCTCGATGGACCGGTCAGCAACGTCGCCAGCTGGAACTACCCCATGAGCGTGCTGATGCACGCCATGCTGGTGCAGACGCTCGCCGGCAACGCCGTCATCGCCAAGACCCCCACGGATGGTGGGGTCGCCTGCCTGACCCTTGCCTGCACCCTGGCGGCCCGCGAGGGGCTGCCGATCTCACTGGTGAGCGGCAGCGGCTCGGAGCTGTCCCAGGCCCTCGTGTGCGCCGACGAGATCGGTTGCCTGTCGTTCGTCGGTGGTCGCGACGTCGGCGGCCGCCTCGCGGCGAAGCTCGCGAACACCGACAAGCGGCACATCCTGGAGCAGGAGGGACTCAACTGCTGGGGTGTGTGGGAATACAGCGACTGGGGCCGGCTGGCGGAGCAGATCCGCAAGACGCACGACTACGCCAAGCAGAGGTGTACGGCGTACCCGCGCTTCGTGGTCCAGCGAGACCTGTTCCATGACTTCCTGACCACCTACCTCCCAGCGGTGCAGTCGATCAGCTTCGGCCACCCGCTGGCCGTCGCCCAGCCCGGCGACGACCTCCCCACGCTCGACTTCGGACCCCTGATCAACGGCGCCAAGACCGCAGAGCTACAACAGCAGGTGGACGAGGCCATCGCCAAGGGAGGCGTGCCCCTCCACCGTGGCGCGCTCGACAGCGGACTGTTCCTGCCCGGACAGGACACCTCGGCCTACATGCCGCCGGTGGCGCTCCTGTCTCCGCCCGCCTCCTCTCCGCTGCACCACAGTGAGCCGTTCGGGCCGGTGGACACCGTGGTGCTCGTCGACACCGAGGCGGAGCTGCTCGCCGCGATGAACGCCAGCAACGGTGCACTGGTCTCCACGATCTCCTGCGACGACGACGCGACGGCGGCCCGCCTGGCTACCGACGTACGTGCCTTCAAGGTCGGGATCAACAAACCGCGCTCGCGTGGGGACCGCGACGAGCTGTTCGGCGGCAAGGGCGCCTCCTGGCAGGGAGCCTTCGTCGGTGGCGGTCTGCTCGTTCGCGCCGTCACGCAGGGCCCGGAGGACGACCGGCTGCCGGGGAACTTCCCGTCGTACTCCCTGTACCCCGCCGCCTGACCTAGGCGATCTCGGCGGGGCGCGGGGCGGGACTCGGCGGCGGAGCACCCACCTTCGTGGCCAGCAGGTCGGTCACCGCGTGCACCAGCCGCAGCGTGGGAGCCGGCGTGTGCGTCAGGTCGGCCAGCTCCACGACGGCGGCGAGGATCACGTCGAGCTCGAGCTGCCGGCCGCGCTCGAGATCCTGCAGCATCGACGTCTTGTGGTCGCCGACCCGCTGCGCGCCGGCGAGGCGCTTCTCCACCGAGATGTCGGGACGGCACCCGACGGCCGCCGCGATCTCCAGCGTCTCCGTCATCATCTGCTGCACCGTCGCGCGGGTGCCGGAGTGGCCGGCGATCTCGGCCATGGTCGCGCGCGACAGGGCACTGATCGGGTTGAACGCGGCGTTGCCGAGCAGCTTGATCCAGATGTCCTGACGGATGTCCGGCTCCACGGGGCACTTGAGCCCAGCGGCGACCATCGCCTCACCGAACGCGCGACAGCGCTGGGAGACAGCCCCGTTGGGCTCGCCGATGGAGAACCTGGTGCCCTCCAGATGGCGGATCCTGCCGGGCCCCTCGATCTCGGTCGAGCAGTAGACGACGCAGCCGACGGACTGCTCGACCGGCAGGGTGCGGCTCACCGAGCCGTCGGGGTCGACCGACTCGACGCGGCGTCCCTCGTACGGACCCGAGAGGCCGTGGAAGTACCACCAGGGGATGCCGTTCTGAGCCGCCACGATGGTCGTGGTGTCGGTCAGGAGCGGCGCGATCAGCGGTCCGCAGGAGGCGTAGGAGTTCGCCTTCAGGCCGAGGAAGACGTAGTCGACCGGCCCGATCTCGGCCGGGTCGTCCGTCGCCGGGGTACGCGCCGAGTAGTCACCGCGCGGCGAGGTGACGCGTACGCCGTCCTTCCGGATCGCCTCCAGATGCGGTCCGCGCGCGACGAGATGGACGTCACTGCCACCGCGATGCAGCGCCGCGCCGACGTATGCACCGATGGCCCCTGCCCCCAGCACCGCGACCCGCATCGGACACTCCTTCCGTCAGGCACCAGTGTGTTCTGTGTACTGTATGCGATCTACGCCGTCAAGAGGTCGAGCGTCTCCTCGAACTCGGTGACGTTGTCGAGCTCGGTGCCCATGCTCACGTTGGTGACCCGCTCCAGGATCGCCTCCACGACCACGGGGACGCGGTACTGCGCCATCAGCTTCTTCGCCTCCTCGAGCGCGGGCAGGATGTCGTCGGGCTGCGTGACCCGGAGTGCCTTGCACCCCAGCCCCTCCGCGACCTTGACGTGGTCCACGCCGTACCCGCCGAGCTCGGGTGCGTTGACGTTCTCGAACGACAGCTGGACGCAGTAGTCCATGTCGAAGCCACGCTGGGCCTGCCGGATCAGACCCAGGTAGGCGTTGTTCACCAGCACATGCACGTACGGGAGGTTGAACTGCGCCCCGACGGCGAGCTCCTCGAGCATGAACTGGAAGTCGTAGTCACCCGACAGCGCCACCACGGTCGCCTCCGGGTCGGCGACGCAGACACCCAGGGCGGCGGGGACGGTCCAGCCAAGCGGCCCCGCCTGGGCTGCGTTGATCCAGTGCCGGGGGCGGTAGACGTGCAGCATCTGCGCGGCCTGGATCTGTGACAGGCCGATCGTGCTGACGTAGCGGGTGTCACGGTCGAAGGCGCGGTTCATCTCCTCGTACACGCGCTGCGGCTTCAGCGGCACGTCGTCGAAGTGGGTACGGCGATGCATGGTGGACCTGCGGTCTGCACAGGCACGCGCCCATTCGCTGCGGTCCGCCAACGCCCCGGTGGCAGCGCGCTCGCGCGCGACGGTGACGAACAGCTCCAGGGCGGATCCGGCATCGGAGGTGATGCCGTAGTCGGGCGCGAACACCCGGCCGATCTGCGTGGGCTCGATGTCGACGTGCACGAACGTGCGACCCCGCGTGTAGGCGTCGACGCTGCCGGTGTGCCGGTTCGCCCACCGGTTGCCGATGCCCAGCACGAAGTCGGACTCGAGCATCGTGGCGTTGCCGTACCGGTGCGACGTCTGCAGCCCGACCATGCCGGCCATCAGCGGGTGATCGTCCGGAATTGTCCCCCACCCCATCAGCGTGGGTACGACGGGGACGCCGACGATCTCCGCGAGCTCCACGAGGAGGTCGGCCGCGGCGGCATTGACGACACCCCCACCGGCGACGATCAGCGGTCGCTCGGACCGCTCCAGCATGTCGAGCGCCTTCTCCACCTGCGCGCGGGTGGCGGCCGGCCGCTGGACGGGGAGCGGCGCGTACGTGTCCGGGTCGAACTCGATCTCGGTCAGCTGCACGTCGAGAGGCAGGTCGATCAGCACGGGACCCGGTCGGCCGGAGCGCATCAGCGAGAAGGCGCGCTGGAACGCGCCCGGCACCTGCCCGGCCTCCAGCACCGTCATCGCCATCTTCGTGACGGGTTCTGCGATCGAGGTGATGTCGACCGCCTGGAAGTCCTCCTTGTGCAACCGGGCCACCGGTGCCTGGCCCGTGATGCACAGGATCGGGACCGAGTCCGCGGACGCGGAGTAGAGACCGGTCACCATGTCGGTGCCCGCGGGTCCGGACGTACCGACGCAGACGCCGATGTTGCCGGGCTCGGTGCGGGTGTAGCCCTCGGCCATGTGCGAGGCCCCCTCGACGTGCCGGGCCAGGATATGCCTCAGCTCGCCCTGGTCGCGCATCGCGGCATAGAAGGGGTTGATGGCAGCACCCGGCAGGCCGAAGACATGGCTTATGCCCTCGCGCCGCAGGATCTCCACGGCGGCTCTGGCGGCTGTCATCCGTGGCATTGCGACCTCCCGCGGTAGGACTCGCGTGATATACTTTCCGTTATACGGAATCTTCTTTCTGCTTGACGGTACCCTAGAGAACCATTTCACAAACCGTCAAGGGGCTGGTGGGGTGAACGTTCAGTAGAATCTGACCGGTCATCGGGCCATCCCGACGACCCGAGAACAGTCCCCTGCGTCCGAAAGGAACCGCTGCTGTGCCCCGCCACACCGCCTCGGTTCAGGGCAGCGACCCCGATGCCGCCGCCTCGGGCCATGTCCAGTCGGTCGGTCGTGCCTTCGAGCTGCTCGAAGCGATCGCGGACCACGGCGGCATCATGAGTCTGACGCAGATGGCGGAGACCTGTGGCCTCCCGCTGCCCACGATCCACCGGCTTCTCCGAACCCTGGTCGACCTCGGCTACCTGCGCCAGCAGCCTTCGCGGGAGTACGCCCTCGGCCCGCGGCTGATCCGGCTCGGTGAGAGCTCCGGCCTCCTGGTCGGCTCCTGGGCGCGGCCGTACCTCGCGTCCCTGGTCGACGAGCTCGGCGAGACGGCCAACCTCGCGATGCTGGACGGCAACCAGATCGTGTACGTCGCGCAGGTCCCGTCGCGACACGCGATGCGGATGTTCACCGAGGTCGGCAAGCGCGTCCCGCCGCACTGCACAGCAGTCGGGAAGGCACTGCTGTCCAGCCTTCCCGACGAGCAGGTGGAGGCGATCCTGCTGCACACCGGCATGGAGGCGCACACCGACCGCACCATCGTCGACCACGCCATCCTGGTCGAGCAGCTCGAGGAGGCGCGACGCAGCGGCTACACCACGGACGAGGGCGAGAAGGAGATCGGCGTGCGCTGCGTTGCCGTCCCCGTGCTCGGCGCGCCCGGTCGGATCGCGATGTCCGTCTCCGGCCCCGCCCCACGGATGTCCGACTCGCTCGTGGAGCGGGCCGTCCCGCTGCTGCTGTCGACCGCGAAGGCGCTCGCG
>JBOHDD010000133.1:0-2099 GCA_050699155.1 Nocardioidaceae bacterium | reverse complement strand
AGCACCCGGTCGTCGCGGCGCACCCCGAGGTCGCGGAGCCAGCCCGCCACCTGCCGGGAACGGTCCGCCATCTGCCTGAACGTGACGCGTTGCTCGCTGCCGTCCTCCTCGACGACCCACAGCGCTGTCGTGTTGGGCTGCTCCAGTGCGAGCCGGTCGAACCAGTCACGCGCCCAGTTGAACTCGTCGAGCTCGGGCCAGCGGAAGGCGCGGTAGGCGGTGGGGTAGTCCTCACGGTGGGCGAGCAGGAAGTCACGGGCCTGGCGGAACGCCTGGGTCGACTCGGACTCTTCACGTGCAGTTCCCGGCTGTGTCATGGTCCGCAGTGTAGGGAGCGGCCGTCGTCGCGATAACCTCTCTGCCGTGGCGGACACGACGTACCCGGCGCACTGGGAGGCCGACGTCCTCCTGCTCGACGGGCGCGCGGCGCACCTGCGGCCGATCGTTCCCGGCGACGCCGACGGCCTGGTCAGGTTCTACGAGCGCGTGTCCGCGGAGTCGAAGTACATGCGGTTCTTCGCGCCGTACCCGAAGCTCTCCGACCGCGACGTGCAGCGGTTCACCCACGTCGACCACCACAGCCGTGTCGGCTTCGTGGTCACCCTCGGCGGGGACATCATCGCGGTCGGTCGCTACGACAAGATCGACGAGGAGCAGGCCGAGGTGGCCTTCCTCGTCGAGGACGCCCACCAGGGCCGCGGGCTGGCTCCGCTGCTGCTGGAGCACCTCGCCCAGGCGGGTCGCGAGCGGGGGCTGAGCCGGTTCGTCGCGGAGGTGCTGCCGGACAACGTCCGGATGATCCAGACGTTCCGTGAAGCCGGCTACCACGTCGACGGCGGCTTCCAGGACGGCGTGATGCGGCTGGTCTTCGGCATCGACGCGACCGACACGTCGGTGGGGGTGATGCGGGCCCGCGAGCACCGTGCGGAGGCGCGGTCGATCGCCCGCTTCTTCAGCGCCGAGAGCATCGCGGTGATCGGCGCGAGCCGCCGCCAGGACACCATCGGTCAGACGCTGGTGCGCAACCTCGTGCTCGGTGGCTACACCGGCCGGGTGTTCGCGGTGAACCCCGCGGCCCAGGCGGTCGCCGGCCTGCCGGCGTACGCCAAGGTGCAGGACATCCCCGATCCCGTCGAGCTGGCGCTGGTCGCCGTTCCGGCCGACTACGTCGAGGAGGTCGTGCTGGACTGCGCGGCCAAGGGCGTGTCCGGGCTGATCGTGATCTCCAGCGGTTTCGCCGAGACCGGTGAGGAGGGCCGGGTGCGTCAGCGGCGGCTGGTCGGTCTGGCCCGCTCCTACGGCCTGCGGCTGATCGGGCCCAACTGCCTTGGGGTGATCAACACCCGCCCGAACCAGTCGCTGAACGCGTCGCTGTCACCGCTGATGCCCCCGCGCGGGCGGGTCGGGTTCTTCTGCCAGTCCGGTGCTCTCGGTGTGGCGATCCTGGAGAGCGTCGACCGTCGCGGCCTCGGCCTGTCGTCGTTCGTCAGCGCCGGCAACCGCGCCGACGTGTCCGGCAACGACCTTCTGCAGTTCTGGGAGGAGGACGACGACACCGAGGTGGTACTCCTCTACCTGGAGTCCATTGGCAACCCACGCAAGTTCAGCCGGGTGGCGCGCCGGGTGGCACAGCGCAAGCCCATCGTCGCGGTCAAGTCGGGGCGTACGACGCAGGGTGTTCCGGTCGGGCACGCGGTGCGGTCGACGGTGGCGCCGCAGGCGGCGGTCGACGCGATGTTCCGGCAGGCCGGCGTGATCCAGGTCGACACGCAGGACGAGATGTTCGACGTCGCCCAGCTGCTGGCCCACCAGCCGTTGCCCCGGGGCCCGCGGGTGGCCGTTGTGGGCAACTCCGACGCCCTAGGCCTGCTCGCCACGGATGCCGCCGCCGCGACCGGCCTCGTCGTCAAGGATCCGGTGGCGCTGGGCGCCGATGCCACCGCGGAGGACTTCGAACGGGCACTCGACGGCGCCGTGGACGACAGCGAGGTCGACGCCGTGGTCGCCGTGTTCATCCCGCCGCTCAACACCACGGGCGAGCAGGTCGCCAACGTGCTCGCCGCGGTCGGCGAGCAGTCCGAGAAACCGCTGATCTCCAC
>JBOHDD010000132.1:0-5104 GCA_050699155.1 Nocardioidaceae bacterium | reverse complement strand
AGCTCGAAGATGAAGTTGCCGTGGGTGAGCATGCAGCCCTTCGGTCGCCCGGTCGTCCCGGACGTGTAGATCAGGGTGGCCAGGTCGCTGGGGCCGACCGCCGTACGCCGTCCCTCCAGCTCGACAGGGTCGACGTCTGCGCCGCCCGCGGCCAACGTCTCCACGGCGCCGTCCTCGATCACCCAGACGTGCTTCAGGTCGACCCGTCCGTCGTGGACCTGCTCGACCTTGGCGGCGTGGTCGGTCGTCTCCACCACACAGGCCACCGCGCCCGAGTCGGCCAGGATCCAGCCGATCTGCTCGGCCGCGGAGGTCTCGTAGACCGGGACGGTGGCGGCGCCCACCCACAAGATCGCGTAGTCGAAGAGCGTCCACTCGTAGCGGGTCTTGGAGACCACCGCGACCCGGTCGCCGGGCTGCACGCCCGCCGCGAGCAGCCCGCGGGCGACCTCCTCGACATCGGCCTTGAACTGCGCGGCGGTCACGTCCTGCCACTCGCCGGCCACGGGCCGGGAGAAGGAGACCAGGTCCGGTGCGTCGGAGGCGTTGCACACGACGTCGTCCGTGAGGTTGCCCGTCGTGGGGATCTCCACCGTCAGGGGGGCCGAGTACTCGCGCAACGTGTCCTCCCGTCCAGGACCTCTGCCAACAGCGGCACCGTACCGCCAGCGCCGTGCTACGGGTCACACCGGCGGTGCCGATAGAGTCCCGGGAACGAGCACGATCAGCGAAGGGGACCACACGATGGCTGAGCAGACCTCGTCGAGCATCACGGTCGACGCAGCCCCGGCCACGGTGATGGCCGTGATCGCCGACTTCGAGTCCTACCCCGACTGGGCCACCGGCGTGAAGGAGACCGAGGTCCTCGGCGCCGACAGCAACGGGCGCGCCGAGCAGGTGCGGTTCGTACTCAACGCCCCACCCATCAAGGACACCTACACGCTCGCCTACGACTGGGATGCCGACCGCTCGGTCAGGTGGGAGCTGGTCGAGGCCAGCGTGCTGAAGGCGCTCACCGGCTCCTACACGCTCACCCCGGTCGGCGAGAGCCAGACCGAGGTCGTCTACCGGCTCACCGTCGACGTCAGCATCCCGATGATCGGGATGCTCAAGCGCAAGGCCGAGAAGGTCATCATCGACACCGCCCTCAAGGGCCTCAAGCAGCGTGTCGAGGCCGGCGCCTGAGGGGCCGTGCAGCATCCACACCGTGCGGGTAGTCCTCTACACAGGCAAGGGCGGCGTCGGCAAGACGACTGCAGCCGCGGGTACGGCGACACTGGGCGCCGCCCGCGGCCTGCGCACCCTGGTGCTCTCCACCGACGCCGCGCACTCGCTGGCTGACGCGTTCGACGAGAACGTCGCCGGCGAGCCCACCGAGATCGACGACAACCTGTACGTCCAGCAGGTCGACGCCCAGCACCGCTTCGAGGCGTCCTGGGGCGAGATCCAGGACTACCTGCTCAGCGTGCTCGACGCCGCCGGGGTCGACTCCATCGCCGCCGAGGAGCTCACCGTGCTGCCCGGTGCGGAGGAGATCCTGGCGCTGCTCGAGCTGCGCGACCAGGTCAGGTCCGGACGCTGGGACCTCGTTGTGGTCGACTGCGCGCCCACCGCCGAGACCCTGCGGCTTCTCGCGCTGCCCGAGGCGCTGACGTGGTACATGGACCGCGTCTTCCCCGCCGAGCGCCGCCTGGTCAGGGCGTTCAAGCCGATGCTGACCAAAGCCGCCGGTGTGCCGATGCCGCACGAGAAGGTGTTCGACGCCGTCGAGCGGCTGCACGCCGATCTCGGCGAGGTGCACGAGATCCTCACCGGCGACCACGCGTCCGTGCGGCTCGTGCTCACCCCCGAGTCGGTCGTCGTCGCCGAGGCCCGGCGGTCGCTGACCACGCTGTCGCTGTACGGCTACCGCGTCGACGGCGTGATGGCCAACCGGATCTTCCCCTCCGCAGGGGCGGACGCGTGGCGGCGGCAGTGGGTGGCCGCCCAGTCGGGCATCCTCGACGAGGTGCACGAGTCGTTCGCGCCGATGCCGATCTGGCACTCGCCGTACCGCTCCTGCGAGCCGGTCGGGGTGGCCGAGCTGGCGGCGTTCGCGGCCGAGGTGTACGGCGACGACGACCCGTTCGCTGCCGTGACCGGGGACAGCCCGGTCAGGATCGCGCGCGGTGCCGAGAACGGCGACGTACGCCTGCACTGGGACCTGCCGTTCGCCGCACGCGACCAGGTCGACCTGGCCCGGCACGGAGACGAGCTGGTGGTGACCGTAGGGTCCTACCGCCGCGTGCTCGCCCTGCCCGCCGCGCTCCGCAGGTGCGAGGTCGCCGGTGCCGGGATGGAGGACGGTGCACTGGTGGTGCGCTTCTCCGGCGACGGCGTGCCCGCCGAGACCGCAGAGTCCGAAGAGGTCCGACGAGAGGGTGTCAGGTGAGCGAGCACGAGCCTCATGAGCATGGGGCCCACGAGCCGGTCGGCAGCGTGGGGGAGGAGGCGGCCAAGCTGCTGTCCGCCCTGCAGGGCTGGACCAAGGAGCACGCCTCGGACTACTCCCGTGCCGCCGGCGGCCTGGGCGCGACGCACATCTCCGACGGATCGGCGGCCTGTAAGGTGTGCCCGCTGTGCCAGGCGATCGCGCTCGTACGGCAGATCAACCCCGAGACGATCGACCACCTCGGCCACGCCGCGAGCTCGATGCTCAGCGCGCTCGCCGGGGTGGTGGAGGCCGCGCAGCAGAGCGACACCCGACGCAGCTCCCCGGTACAGAAGATCAACCTCTCCGACGACGATGACGTGAAGGACACGCCATGACGCTGAGCATCGGGGTCGACATCGGCGGCACCAAGATCGCGGCCGGTGTCGTCGACGAGGACGGCCGGATCGTCGAGCAGGCGCGCCGCGAGTCCCCGGCCAAGGACACCAAGGCGATGGGTGCCGCCATCGCGGACGCGGTCGGCGCGCTGCGCGAGGAGTACACCGTCGAGGGTGTCGGGCTGGGTGCGGCCGGCTTCGTCGACGCCGGCCGGTCGACGGTGCTGTTCGCGCCCAACCTGGCCTGGCGCGACGAGCCCCTCAAGGCCGAGCTGCAGAGCCACGTCGACCTGCCGGTGGTGGTGGAGAACGACGCCAACGCCGCGGCGTGGGGCGAGTTCCAGTTCGGCGCCGGTCACGACGTGGACGACCTGCTGCTGGTCACCGTCGGCACCGGCGTCGGTGGCGGGCTGGTGCTCGACGGTGAGCTCTACCGGGGCGCCTTCGGGGTGGCCGCCGAGATCGGCCACATCCGGGTGATGCCTGGTGGGCACCTGTGCGGCTGCGGCAACCGCGGCTGCTGGGAGCAGTACGGCTCCGGGACCGCGATGATGCGCGAGGTGCACGAGGTCGCACGCGCGGGCTCGCCGCTGGCGGCGGCGCTGCTGGACCGGGCCGGCGGCGAGGTCGAGGACATCACCGGCCAGATGGTGACCAAGGCCGCGCAGGAAGGCGACGGCTTCGCGATCGAGATGCTCACCGAGACCGGACGCTGGCTCGGTGAGGGCATCGCGACCCTGGCGGCGGTGCTCGACCCCGCGCTCGTGGCCCTCGGCGGCGGCGTGGCCGAGGCCGGCGACCTGCTGCTCGACCCCGTCCGCGACGCCTTCCGCAAGTCCCTGACCGGGCGCCGCCACCGGCCTGAGCTGGAGATCCGCACCGCGCGGCTCGGCAACAGCGCGGGTCTGATCGGTGCGGCCGACCTGGCACGCCGTTAGGACGGGCCGGTCACCGCACCCGGACGGTGATCCATGACACGTTCGGGTCATTTCGCCGTCTTCGCCGGACGTTCGAGAGACGCACCAATAGCGTCCGTTGCCATGAACCAGACACTGCCCATCACCGCGGCACAGATCGGACCCGTCGAGCGCGGCGCCGTCGACCGCGTCCTGCGCGACACCACGCTGACCCCGGGTGCCGAGGTCGCCGCCTTCGAGGCCGAGTTCGCGACGTACCTCAGCGCCTCCAACTGCGTGGCGGTGAGCTCGGGCAGTGCGGCCGTCCGCCTCGGCCTGCTCGCCATCGGCATCGGTGCCGGCCACGAGGTGGTCGTGCCGTCGTTCGCCTCGGTGGACACCGTGAACTCGGTCGCCCTGACGGGCGCCACCCCGGTGTTCGCCGACATCGACGCCGAGACGTTCTGTCTCGACCCGCGTGCCGTGGAGGGCGTGATCGGGCCGCGCACGTCCGCCGTACTCCCGGTGCACCTGTTCGGGCAGCCGGCGGACATGACTGCCTTCCGGGAGATCGCCGACCGGCACGGCCTGGCCCTCGTCGAGGACGCCTCCCAGGCCCACGGCGCCGCGTGGGGCGAGCGCAAGGTGGGGACCTTCGGCGCACTCGGAGCCTTCAGCTTCGCGCAGTCTATGAACATCACCACCACCGAGGGCGGCATGGTGGTGTGCGCCGACGAGTCGACCGCCGACAAGGTGCGCGCGCTGCGCGGCCACGGGCTGGCCAAGCTGCAGACCGGTGAGGTCGTCGGGCTCGCGGTGCGGATGAGCGACGTGTCGGCCGCGATGGGCCGGGTGCAGCTGGACCGGCTGCCCGGGTTCAACCGGGTACGCCGGATGAACGCGGCACTGCTCACCATGGGACTTCGCGGAGTCGGGCCTCCGCCGCAGCCCGACGAGGCCTGGCACGTGTTCCAGCAGTTCGTCGTACGCGCCGAGGCGCGGGACCAGCTCGCCGCGGAGCTGGCCGAGCGTGGCGTCGAGACGGTCGCGCCGTACCCGACCCCGGTGCACCGCAGCCCGGCGTACGCTCAGCAGATCTACCTGCCGGAGACCGACCGCGCGGCGGCGGAGACGCTGTCGCTGCCGGTGCATCCCGGCATCGCCGGCGTCGACGTGCGCACGATCGTGCGCGCGGTCAACGAGGCAGCGGCGGCACGCGCCGCCTGACGACCGCGCTTTGTACAGCTGAAGATGTGTGCACGTCGGTTCGGCGGAACCGGGCGTCCACAGTGGGCGGTTCTGGACCGCCGGTCCGGTGGTGTCCTTGATGACGGTGCCGGGTCGATACGCTCGCGGTGTGCCCGAACCCCAGCCCCGACGCTCCGCGCGCAGCCTCTTCG
>JBOHDD010000131.1:0-2056 GCA_050699155.1 Nocardioidaceae bacterium | reverse complement strand
CTCGGCTGCTGCTGCCTGCTCCGCCGTCCGGTTCACCCCGTCGATTCTGGAGCACCGACTCCACGGGGACGACATGCCGTCGCATCCCGGAACGGCTGGGTCCGCCCGGCCGTCTACGGCACCGGTCACCGCGCGTTGATCACGGCGGCTTACGGCTCATCAATCCGCGCGTGAGCCGCCGCTTCGGACCCCGGTCGAGCCCCGTCTGTCAGTTGTGACATTCGGAGTGACATTCGGATGAGACCTGACAGCTGACGGCCACGCTGACGCCGCGAAGGGGCGGGCAACGACCAGCTTGTCCCCCCGGCGTCGTGCGTGGGCTCCTGCACACCCGTAGTGCAGTACTGTTTCCGCGGAGGTGGGGGAAATGACCGAACGTGAACCCCGGGTGAGCCCGCGGACCGAGCTCCTCATCGGGCTCGCCGCGATGGTCATCGGCGTGTTGGTCCTGTTCGTGGTCACCCCGGCCGTGGGCGTCGACTGGCTCGGCTTCGTGGGGATGGTCGTGGCCGTCGTCGGGGGGTACCTCGTCGTCGGCGTCATCGCGCCGAAACGGACCAAATCGGGGAGGCGGCTCCAGCAGAACGACACCGGTCCCCCCGGAGGCGGCGCGGGAGGCGGCGGCGGGTAGCTCCGGCGGACGGTTTGCCCAAGTCGCGGGTACGGTCGGTTCAGTCCGGGTACCTTGTCTGATGGCGGAGATGGGCGCCACCGCGCCGTCGGGAGCCGCCGCCGTACCCGAGGACCGCCCCATGTCGTACTCGCTGAAGCCGCCCGGCCGCCGCCCGCGTGGCGGCTCTGTGTCGCTCGCGCTTGCGACCGTCGTGACCGCCGCGACCGTGGTCCCGGTGACCATCCTCGCCGCGACCGGCACGACCCCGCCGACGACGAACGTCGCGGGCTCGGCCGACAACGTGGTCGACCATGTTGTCGCCATCTCGGTCGACGGACTGAACCCCAGAGCCCTCTCCCGCCTCGGTCGCGCCCGCACACCGGCGTTCCACCGCATGCTCGGGAACGGCGCGTCCACCCGCAACGCGCGCACGCTGTACGAGTCCACCAGCACCCTGCCGAACCACACCGGCATGCTGACCGGGCGCAGGGTGACGGCCTCGCGCGGCGGGCACGGGGTGTCCGTCAATCACGACCCCGGCGGCACGGTGCACGACAAGGCGGGTGAGTACGTCGCGAGCGTGTTCGACGTCGTGCACGACGGTGGTGGTGCGACAGCGTTGTACGCCGGCAAGTCCAAGTTCGCCTTCTTCAACCGGTCCTGGAGCAGTCGCTGGGGCGCCGCCGACCGGACCGGCGTCGACAACGGCCGGGACAAGATCGACCGCTATGTGATGACCGAGAACACCTCGGCCCTCGTCGACCGGCTGCGCCGCCAGCTGCGGAACAGCCCGCCGGAGTTCAGCCTGCTGCACCTGCGGCTGCCCGATGCCGCGGGCCACGAGCACGGCTTCATGAGCACGGAGTACCTGCGTGCGGTACGTCGTACCGACACCCTGCTCGGGCGGGTGCTCCACACGATCAGGGACAAACGGTCACTGCGACGGCACACCGCCGTCATCCTGACCGCCGACCACGGCGGGCGCGGGGGCAGCCACCGGAAGCTCGCCAGGCTCGCGAACTACCGGATCCCGTTCGCGGTCTGGGGTGCGTCGACCACCCGGGGCGCCAGCCTGTACGCGCTGAACCCCGACCGTCGCCGTCCTGGGTCGAGCCGGCCGACCTACGCGCGCCGGCAGCCGGTGCGCAACGCGGAGGTGGCCAACGTCGCCGCCGACCTGCTCGACCTGCCGGCCGTGGCGGGCAGCCAGCTGAACCCGCTGCGCAACCTCGACACCCGCCGCTAGCGACGCGAGACACTCTGCCGGGTGGCGTCCTCCAACAACTGTCCGCAAACGGTGCGGGGTGGGGCGTCGAGGCAGCCGTCTTCCACGAAGTGTCCGCAGACGGTGCGCGCGCCGGCCGCCGAGGCGTCCGGCTTAGGAAATGGGCAGATACCTGCCTACAGTGGCCGGATGGCGACGCAGGGAGACGACTACACCCA
>JBOHDD010000130.1:0-6396 GCA_050699155.1 Nocardioidaceae bacterium | reverse complement strand
ACTTCACCGCCAAGGCCGCGCACGACCGTGGCATGGCCGTCGACGAGCTCCGGGAGGTCGCCAAGGGCCGCGTCTGGACGGGCGCGGACGCTCACGGCCACCGGCTCGTGGACCACCTCGGCGGACTCGACGACGCCGTCGACATCGCCTGTGAGCGTGCGCGCGTGCGTCGCGAGGACGTCGACCTCCGTGCGCTGCCGAAGTCGCCCCTGCTGCGCGCACTACGCCCCGCGCAGTCCAGCGAGAGCCCCGCCGCCGCGGCGACGGGTCCGGCGGGCGGCACGCTGCTCGACCATGCCCTGCACGCCCTCGGCGTTCCGGCGTACGGCGTGCTGACCGCCCCCGTCCTCTGGGACCTCCGCTAGCCGACAAGCGCTAGGCGGTGGCCTCCAGGGACCCGGCGGAGGCCGCGGCACCGGCCGTGAACAGCGGCATCGCCGGCGTGACGCCGCCGTAGCGCGACTCGGCCAACGCCAGGTTGCGCTCGGCGATCTCGCGCGCGGTCGTCCGCAGGGAGTGCGCTCCCCCGACCCAGGCCTGCATCAGCGACGCGACCACCGGCCGCACGTGCGCCGACAACATCTGCCGGGAGTCGACCGGCCCGAGCACGGTCCCGAACATCACCCACCAGGCCCAGGCGGCCGCACCGGCGTTGGCGACGAAGTCCGGGATCACCACGACACCCCGCTCCACCAGGTACTCCTCGGCGGCCGCCGTGACCGGCACGTTGGCGGCCTCGGCGATCAGCCGTGCCCGGACACGGTCGCAGTTGGTCTCGTCGATGGTGTAGGACACCGCGGCGGGGACCAGGACCTCGGCATCGATGTCGAGCCAGGCGCTCGCCGGCGCCTCGGTGTCGTCGAGGCGCAGCTGGCTGCGGTCGATCATGCCGCCCGCGCCCCGGGTCGCGACCAGCGTGGGTACGTCGAGCCCGCGGGTGGTGTTGACGACGAGGCCGGCCGCGTCCGCGATCGCGACGACCCGGACCCCGGCGCGGTGCAGGTAGAGCGCGCTCGAGCCGCCCATCGCGCCGAAGCCCTGCACCACGGCCCGGCTGGAGCCCGGCTCGAGCTCCAGCGTGGTCATCGCCTGCAGCGCCGCCTCGGCGACGCCGTACCCGCCGACGAGGTCGGCCATCAGCAGACCGTCGTCCTCGTCCTCGAACAGGCGGCCGACGCGTTCCGCCTCCGCCTCCGGGTCGTCGCTGCGCAGCAGGGGTGCCCGCATGGAGGAGGTGCCCAGCCCAGCCTGGGCGAACACCGCGTCCAGCCGGGCCTGTGGGGTCCCGAGATCGCCGGCGGTGGCCCAGATCGAGTCCAGCAGCGGCTTGATGGCCAGCAGGAACCTGGCGCGCACCTCGTCGACGTCCGGCGCGTCCGCCGGGTAGTCCAGCCCGCCCTTCGCCCCGCCCACCGGGAGGCCGTAGAGCGCGGTCTTCAGGGACATCTCGGCGGCGAGGTCCTCGACCTCGGCCATCGTGCACCCGGCACGGGTGCGCAGGCCCCCGGTCGCGATCCCGCAGATGAGACGGTCCACGACGACGTAGCCGGTCGCAGAGCTCTCCGGATCTGACCAGGTGAACTGGAGCAACGGACGATGCTGTGGTGACCTCACTGGCGTAACCGACTGCATCGGTGACCTCCCCTCTTCGGACCACGGTGCCGGCGGCACCTCGTATGATTGTCAACAATCCTGTCACGTCATGGTGCATGCTGAGGGCGGAAATCTCCACCCTCGCCACGCAGGATTTTTCCGGCGGTCGCCAGGGGGCCTGCGGGGGCGCCGGCCGGTCAGGAACCCGAGGGCCGGTGCTTCTTCGGTAGCCTGGCGACGACGGTGACGTACGACGCGTCCACCGCCTCCAGGACCTCCTCGTCGGGGATGGCTCCGCCCACGTCGAGGGTGTTCCACCCCGACCGCCCGATATAGGCCATCACGTGCGCGTCCTCGGGGTACGCCAGCAGCCACTCGTCGGCCTCCTCGCGGCTGCCGCCGCACTTGACGCCGACCCCGCCGCCGGCACCGAGGAATGCGAAGATCCTGTCGTGCACCTTGGCGACGACGTCACCCTCCCAGGGCTCGTCCTGCCACGCGCCGGGCTTCGCCAGGCAGTAGTCGAGCAGGTCCGCGGGTGTCACGGTGCCGACCTCATCGAGCGCCGGCCTCGACCATCTGCCGCAGCTCCTTCTTCAGCTCCGAGATCTCGTCGCGCAGCCGGGCCGCCACCTCGAACTGCAGCTCGGCGGCGGCCGTGTGCATCTGCTCGGTGAGCTGCTGCACCAGGTCGGCCAGGTCGGCGGTGGGCATACCGGCCAGCTCGGCGGCGTGCCTGCCGGTCTCCGCCCTGCTCCCCAGACCCGGCACCGGTGACTTGCCGCGACTCTGCTGACGGCCGCCCCCGCCGAGCAGCGTCTCCGTGTCGGCGTCCTCCCGGGCGAGCATGTCGGTGATGTCGGCGATCTTCTTCCGCAGCGGCTGCGGGTCGACACCGTTGCTCCGGTTGAACTCCACCTGCTTCGCCCGTCGGCGGTTGGTCTCGTCGATCGCCCACTGCATCGAGTCGGTGACCGTGTCGGCGTACATGACCACCTGGCCGGAGACGTTGCGGGCGGCCCGCCCGATGGTCTGGATCAGCGACTTGCCCGAGCGCAGGAAGCCCTCCTTGTCGGCGTCCAGGATCGCCACCAGGGACACCTCCGGGAGGTCCAGCCCCTCGCGGAGGAGGTTGATGCCGACGAGCACGTCGTACTCACCGAGACGCAGCTCACGCAGCAGCTCGATCCGGCGCAGGGTGTCCACCTCGCTGTGCAGGTAGCGGCTGCGCAGCCCCGACTCCAGGAGGTAGTCGGTGAGGTCCTCGGCCATCTTCTTGGTCAGCGTGGTCACCAGCACCCGCTCACCGCGCTCCACCCGCTGCTGGACCTCGTGGATCAGGTCGTCGATCTGACCCTTGGTGGGCTTGACGAGCACCTCGGGGTCGACCAGGCCGGTCGGGCGGATAATCTGCTCGACGACGTTGTCGGCGCCACCGACCTTGGCCAGCTCGTAGTCACCCGGGGTGGCGGAGAGGTAGACGGTCTGACCGATCCGCTCCAGGAACTCCTCCCAGCGCAGTGGCCGGTTGTCCATCGCGCTGGGCAGCCGGAACCCGTGGTCGACCAGGGTGCGTTTGCGCGACATGTCGCCTTCGTACATCCCACCGATCTGGGGTACGGCGACGTGCGACTCGTCGATCACCAGCAGGAAGTCCTCGGGGAAGTAGTCGAGCAGGCAGTTCGGGGCGGATCCCCGGCTTCGGCCGTCGAGGTGGCGTGAGTAGTTCTCGATGCCCGAGCAGCTGCCGACCTGGCGCATCATCTCGATGTCGTAGCTGGTGCGCATCCGCAGCCGCTGCGCCTCCAGCAGCTTGCTCTGCCGCTCGAGCTCGGTGAGCCGCTGGCCCAGCTCGTCCTCGATCTCCCGGATCGCGCGCTCCATCCGCTCGGGGCCGGCGACGTAGTGGGAGGCCGGGAAGACGTAGACCTCGGTGTCCTCGGTGACCACCTCACCGGTCACCGGATGCAGCGTCATCAGCCGCTCGATCTCGTCGCCGAAGAACTCGACGCGGACCGCGAGCTCCTCGTACACCGGGAACACCTCGAGCGTGTCACCGCGCACCCGGAAGGTGCCACGTGTGCCCGCCTGGTCGTTGCGGGAGTACTGGATCTGCACCAGCCTGCGCAGCAGGGAGTCGCGGTCCACCTCCTCACCGACTCGGAGGCGCACCATCCGGTCGACGTACTCCTGCGGCGTGCCGAGGCCGTAGATGCAGGACACCGTGGCCACGACGATGGTGTCCCTGCGCGTGAGCAGCGAGTTGGTCGCGGAGTGCCGCAACCGCTCGACCTCCTCGTTGATCGAGGAGTCCTTCTCGATGTAGGTGTCGGTCTGCGGAACATACGCCTCGGGCTGGTAGTAGTCGTAGTAGGAGACGAAGTACTCCACAGCATTGCCCGGGAACAGCTGACGCAGCTCGTTGGCGAACTGCGCCGCGAGCGTCTTGTTGGGCTGCATCACCAGCGTCGGCCGCTGCACCCGCTCGACCAGCCAGGCGATGGTCGCCGTCTTGCCGGTGCCGGTCGCGCCGAGCAGGACCGAGTCGCGGTCACCGGCCGCGATCCGCCGCTCGAGGTCGTCGATGGCGGTCGGCTGATCGCCGGAGGGCTGGTAGTCGGAGACGACCTTGAACGGCGCGACCGTGCGCTCGATGTCGGTGACTGGACGCATGGCTCCACCGTACGGGCAGGCACGGACAACGCCGGGGCCGTTACATTGGCACCCTATGCGGAGACGCTCACGCCGCGGCCTCGGCGCCGTGCTCGGCCAGGCCGTCAGAAGGGCCCTGACCCTGATCCTCGGCGCGCAGCTGACGGTCATCGCGGCGCTGCTCGGGATCGACGCCTGGCGCAAGCGGACCCGCCCGCAGGCGGCGGGCTTCCCGCGCACCGAGCCGGGCACGGCGGCGATCGGCGCCTCCAAGGTGACGACGTTCACCTACGGGGAGGACCTCTACGACTCGATGCTGACCGCCATCCGCGGTGCCCGGGAACGCGTGATGTTCGAGTCCTTCATCTGGAAGGGGGACGCCGTCGGCCAGGAGTTCAAGGACGAGCTGGTCCGGGCCGCCGACCGCGACGTGGAGGTGTACGCCGTCTACGACGGCTTCGCCAACCTGGTCGTCCCGTCGGGGTTCAAGCGGTTCCCGGCGTCGATGCATGTCCTCCAGTACCCCGTGTTCCCGCAGGGGTGGCGGTTCTTCGACCTGCGACGCTACGGGCGGGACCACCGGAAGATCCTGGTCGTCGACGGCGAGGTGGGCTTCGCCGGCGGCTACAACGTCGGGTCCATGTACGCCACCCAGTGGCGTGACACCCACGTGCGCATCGAGGGTCCCAGTGTCTGGGACCTGCAGAACGCCTTCGTCGACTTCTGGAACCAGCGCCGCTCCCCCGAGCAGCCACAGCTCGACGACCCCGGCGCCAGCGAGTGGGAGGCCCGCATCCGGGTGCACCGCAACGTCCCGCGGCTGTGGGTGTTCCCCATCCGGGCGATGTACCTGGAGGCGATCGACCGAGCGCAGCACCACATCTACCTCACCCAGGCCTACTTCATCCCGGACGAGGACTTCCTCGCCTCCCTCCTCGCGGCGGCACAGCGTGGGGTCGACGTCCGGATCCTGGCGCCCGAGGTGTCCAACCACGTGGTCGCCGACTGGCTCTCCCGGGGCCTCTACTCGACCCTGCTGCGCCACGGTGTCCGGCTGATGCTCTACCAGGACGCGATGGTGCACGCCAAGACCGCGACCATCGACGGCCAGTGGACCACGATCGGCACCGCGAACATCGACCGCATCAGCCTGACCGGCAACTACGAGATCAACGTCGAGTTCTACGACCGGGACCTCGCCCAGCAGATGCAGCACGTCTTCGTCACCGACTGCGGCAACGCCCGCGAGCTGACCCTCGCCGAGTGGGAGCGGCGCCCGTTCGCCGCGAAGCTGAGCGAAGCGGTGCTGGCGCCGCTACGGCCCCTGCTGTAGCACCTGCCGGTCCCGCCGGCCGAGTGTGCGCTAGTGCGGAAGGTGGCGGCGAGACGGCATCCGCGGCCCCCGGCGGGGGGCCCCCGCGCCGGTCAGCTCCAGCAGCCTCTGCACCCGGTAGCGGTGCGGTCGGTACGGCTCGAGCAGCTCGGCCAGACCGTCGTCGTCGACCGGCTGACCGGTGAGCGCCCAGCCGACGTTCTTCGCCACGTGGTAGTCGCCGAAGCTGACGGCATCGGCGTCGCCGTGTGCACGTTGGCGTACCTCCGCCGCCGTCCAGACGCCCACGCCCGGCAACGAGCGCAGCGCGCGCTCGACCTCCTCGACGGGCTGCCCAACCGTCCGCTCCAGCGCGTCGGCCACCCGGGCCGCCCTCACCACCACCTTCGACCGTGCCGGGTCGACATGGCATCGCAGCCACTCCCACGACGGGATCATCCGGACCCGCGCCGGCGTCGGCAGCACGCGCATGCCCCTGCCCTCGCCCGGGCCGGGAGCCGGCTCCCCGAACCGCCGCAGCAACAGCCGCCAGCCCCGCCAGGCCTCGTGACCTGTCACCTTCTGCTCGATCGCGGCGGCGACCACCGCCTCGAACACCAGGCCGGTCGAGGTCACCCGCCAGCCGGGGTGCCGTCGAAGCGCGTCCGCGAGACGCGGATGTGCCGGACGGAACCCCGTCGGGTCGTCGCCGGCGCCGAGCATCGAGGGCACCCGGTCGAGCAGCCACCGGCCGCCCGGTCCCCAGGCGGCCGCCCTCACCTCGCCGTCGGCCGGCGCGCTCCGAAGCCGCAGCGTGCCCGGCCCGTCCGGCGTACGCA
>JBOHDD010000129.1:0-4575 GCA_050699155.1 Nocardioidaceae bacterium | reverse complement strand
CTCTCGGTCGCACGGCAGACCGGGTTGTCCCGTCGGGTGGTCTACGAGATCGCCCACCGCCCCTGATCGTCCCGGGCCGGTGCGTCTTCCACGAAGTGTTGGCAAACGGCGGCCCGCACGGACACCCTCTAGGATCGCGGTGTGAGTAGCCACGTCTTGTCTGCAGTAGCCTGGCCGTACGCCAACGGCCCACGCCACATCGGTCACATCTCCGGCTTCGGCGTGCCCTCCGATGTGTTCAGTCGCTACATGCGGATGGCCGGCAACCAGGTGCTGATGGTGTCGGGCACCGACGAGCACGGCACTCCGATCCTGGTGCAGGCCGAGCAGGAGGGTGTCTCGCCGCGCGAGCTCGCCGACAGGTACAACCGGATGATCGTGGAGGACCTGCACGGCCTCGGTCTGTCGTACGACCTGTTCACCCGCACCACGACTCGCAACCACTACTCGGTGGCGCAGAAGCTGTTCCGGACCGTCTACGACAACGGCTACATGATCCCCCGCACCACGAAGGGCGCGATCTCCCCGTCGACCGGACGCACCCTGCCCGACCGCTTCATCGAGGGCACCTGCCCGATCTGCGGGTACGACGGTGCGCGCGGCGACCAGTGCGACAACTGCGGCAACCAGCTCGACCCGATCGAGCTGAAGAACCCGCGCAGCCGGATCAACGGCGAGACTCCGAAGTTCGTGGAGACCGAGCACTTCTTCCTCGACCTACCGGCGCTGTCCGACGCCCTCGGCGACTGGCTGAAGACGCGCACCGACTGGCGCCCGAACGTGCTGAAGTTCTCGATGAACCTGCTCGACGACCTGCGTCCGCGGGCGATGACGCGAGACATCGACTGGGGCATCCCCGTCCCGCTCGACGGCTGGTCCGACAACCCCAACAAGCGGCTCTACGTCTGGTTCGACGCCGTGATCGGCTACTTCTCCGCGTCGGTGGAGTGGGCTCGCAGGCTTGGTGAGCCCGACGCCTGGAAGGCCTGGTGGAACGACCCCGACGCCTTGTCCTACTACTTCATGGGCAAGGACAACATCACCTTCCACTCCCAGATCTGGCCGGCCGAGCTGCTCGCCTACGACGGCAACGGCGCCCACGGCGGCAGTCCCGGTGAGTACGGCGACCTGCAGCTGCCGACGGAGGTCGTCAGCAGTGAGTTCCTCACGATGGAGGGTCGCAAGTTCTCCACCAGCCGGTCGGTGGTGATCCACGTCCGTGACTTCCTCGAGCGCTACGACGCCGACGCCCTGCGCTACTTCATCGCGGTCGCGGGGCCGGAGACCCAGGACACCGACTTCACCTGGGCGGAGTTCGTCCGGCGCAACAACGACGAGCTCGTCAACACGTGGGGCAACCTGGTCAACCGCACCCTGTCGATGATCGCCAAGAACGTCGGCTCGATCCCCGCCGCCGGTGAGCTGGGGGACGCCGACCGCGCGTTGCTGCAGACCTCGCAGGCCGCCTTCGACACCGTGGGCGGGCTGATCGGGAGGCACCGGCAGAAGCAGGCGATCGGTGAGGCGATGCGGGTCGCCGGGGAGGCGAACGCGTACCTGTCCGAGCAGGCACCGTGGAAGCTGCGAAGTGACGACCCCGAGCGGATGCGCACCGTGCTGCACGTGGCGGCGCAGGTCGTCGACGACTGCAACCGGCTGTTCGCCCCGTTCCTGCCGCACGCCGCGCAGCGGGTCTCCGACGCGCTCGGTCACACCGGAGCGGTGTCGCCGGGCCCGGAGATCCGTGAGGTCGACGACCTCGACGGCGGCCCGGGCTACCCGATCATCACCGGCGACTACTCCGAGCAGGCCTCGTGGGCGTCGCGGCCGCTCGACGTCGGCACCGCGGTGCAGCCGCCGCAGCCGGTCTTCACCAAGCTCGATCCGGGCGTCGTCGACGACGAGCTGCGCCGGCTCGAGGTGGAGGCGGGCGGCTGATGCCCGAGGCCGCCACCGAGGCGGAAGGCCGGCCACCGGTTCCGGAACCGCTCCCGCATCCCGTCGTCGACAACCACTGCCACCTCGACATGGCCGTTCCCGTCGGCAGGCGGGACCGTGGTGCGGACCTGGCCCTGGCGGAGGACCTGCGGCTGGCGGTGTCGGTGGGCGTGCCGCGCGTCGTGCAGATCGGCTGCGACCTGCCCGGCGCCCGCTGGGCGGTGCAGGCGGCGAGGGCGTACGACGCTGTCGTGGCCGGTGTCGCCCTGCACCCGAACGAGGCGGCCCGGCTGGCCGAGAGCGGCGACCTCGACGACGCCCTCGCCGAGATCGACCGACTGGCCGGCGCGAGCGATCGCGTGCGCGCGGTGGGCGAGACCGGGCTGGACTACTACCGCACAGAGCCGCGGGGACGACCCGCCCAGCACGCGTCGTTCCGCGCACACATCGCCCTGGCCAAGAAGCATCGGAAGACGCTGGTGGTCCACGACCGCGACGCGCACGCCGACGTACTCCGGATCCTCGACGAGGAGGGTCATCCGGAGCGGGTGGTGATGCACTGCTTCTCCGGCGACGCCGAGTTCGCCGATGAGTGCGCGCGGCGCGGGTTCTGGCTGTCGTACGCCGGCACCGTGACGTTCAAGAACGCCCAGCCGCTGCGCGACGCCCTCGCGGTGACCCCGCCCGACCGGGTGCTGGTCGAGACCGATGCGCCGTTCCTGACCCCGATGCCCTACCGTGGCCGGCCGAACGCGTCGTACCTCGTTCCGCTGACGGTGCGGTCCATGGCCGAGACGCTGCAGGCAGACCTCGGCGACCTGTGCCGGACCATCGACGCCAACACCGAGCGGGCCTTCGGGGGCACCTGGTAGCCCGTTCGGGCTATCCCACTGGTCATGTTGTGCCAGTGTCGGGTGTGGCGTTTGTGGCCCTTTCGGGTCACCGGCCGTGCGGGAATGTCCGATATACGACCAAGTGTGCGTGTTTTGGGTCACGGATGTTGGCGTGTCGGCGAATGGCTCGTTATCGTCTCGTGACTGTTGGCCGGGATCGGGGAAGTCCCGGGCAGAACACCACCGCAGGGCCCAAGCGCTGCGACGCGGTAACCAGGCAAACAGCCGAGGCCGAGCCGTAACGCGGGGCCCTGAGTGCTGCCCATCCGTACCCGGAATGCACTACCCCTGGAGCATTGTGCGTAAGAAGATCGCGATTATCGCCACGGCTGTCGTGGCCATCCTCTCCGTGATCGGAGCGGGGTTCGCATACGCGAGCCAGAGCAAGACGGTGACACTCTCCGTCGACGGCAAGGTCACCGAGGTGGACACCCGCGCCGGGACCGTCGAGGAGGTGCTGGAGTCCGAAGGCATCGCGGTCGATCACCGCGACGCCGTCGCACCCTCCCTCACGTCCGCGGTCGACGAGGGATCGCGGATCGCGGTTCGTTTCGGCCGGCAGCTCACGCTGAACGTGGACGGCGAGAAGGACGACTACTGGGTGACCGCGACCAGCGTCAACGAGGCGCTGGGGCAGCTCGGCTTCCGGTTCGCCGACGCGGAGCTGTCCGCCAGCCGTAGTGCCGCCATCGGCCGGCAGGGTCTGAACCTCACGGTGGCGACCGAGAAGGCCGTGACCGTCGTCGACGGCGCCGACAAGCCCGAGAAGGTGCAGACCACCGCGCTCACCGTCGCGGACGCGCTGAAGGAGGCCAAGGCCAAGCCCAACCGCTTCGACCGGGTGAAGCCCAGCGAGAAGGCCGAGGTCGAGGACGGCGACAGGATCGTCCTGACCCGGGTCAGCAAGGTCACCCGCAGCCGCAACGTCGAGGTCGACGCCGAGACGATCGTCCGCTACGACGACGGCATGTTCGAGGACAAGTCGGAGGTGCAGCGCGAGGGCCGCGACGGCCTGAAGAAGGTCACCACGCGGTTCGTCCGTGAGAACGGCGATCGGACCAACGCGACGGTGGTCGGTACCGACGTCCTGCGTGAGCCAGTGAGCCGGATCGAGGTGCACGGCACCAAGGAACGCCCGGAGCCGGAGCCCGCGCCGGCGCCCGACTACTCCGGCGGTGGCACCGTCTGGGACGAGCTCGCTGAGTGTGAGTCCGGCGGCAACTGGGCGACCAACACCGGCAACGGCTACTACGGCGGACTGCAGTTCAGCTCCGAGACCTGGCAGGCATATGGCGGCGGCGCGTACGCGTCGACAGCCGACCAGGCCAGCCGGGAGGCACAGATCGCGATCGCCGAGAAGGTGCAGGCCGCACAGGGCTGGGGTGCCTGGCCCTCCTGCGCGGCTGAGCTCGGGTTGTACTGAGGGCACGGTCCTCAGGACAATCCGGCTGTGACCGAGCAGCCGAACGACACCGCGTCTGCCGGGCCGAGGCTTCTCGGCCCGGCGGACGTGCGTTCGCTGGCGGCCGCGATGGGCATCCGGCCGAGCAAGCAGCGCGGCCAGAACTTCGTGATCGACGCCAACACGGTGCGGCGCATCGTGCGAAGCGCGGATCTGTCGGCCGACGACGTCGTCGTCGAGGTCGGCCCGGGGCTGGGCTCCCTCACGCTGGGCCTGCTGGCAGGCTGTCCGCGAGTGGTCGCGGTGGAGGTCGACCGGGCGCTGGCGGAGGCGCTTCCCGAG
>JBOHDD010000128.1:0-2006 GCA_050699155.1 Nocardioidaceae bacterium | reverse complement strand
GGAGACGATCCGGAGCACACTGATGAAGACCATCGCGTCGCCTGCCCCGACGAAGACACGCACGACCAGACCCAACGGGTAGGAGGAGATGAACGCGAAGGAGAGCTGTGCCAGCGTCATGATCGTCACTCCGACGAAAAGCATGCGCCTCGACCCGAACCGGTCGATCAGGGCTCCCACCGGGATCTGCATGCCCGCGTAGACGAGCAGCTGCACCATCAGGAACGTCGACAGCTGGCCGGCACTGATCCCGAAACGGTCGGAGGCGATGATCCCCGCGACGCCCAGCGACGTGCGGTGGAAGACCGAGAGCACGTAGACGGCGAGCGCCGCCACCCAGACCGCCCACGCGCGGCGGCTGTCGACCAGCGCGCTCATCTGGCGCTGTGCAGGTGCTCGACGGCACGCTTCAGGTGGGCGTCGGTCAGAGCCAGGAACTCCGCCTCGTCGTCGTCGCGGAGGAGCTGCACGAGCCGCCGGTGGTCCGCGAGCGCGATGTCCATCCGTTCCGAGGACACGCGCATGACCTTGCTGGAGATGCACAGCTGGCGCTCTCGCAGGCTGCGGTAGAGACGCGTGAGTACGTCGTTGCCTGACGCGGCCACGATCCGCTCGTGGAACGACCGGTCTGCCTCGCTGAAGGCCACCACGTCACCGGACTCGCGGTGCTCGCGCATCTCGACGAGCCGGGACTGAAGGTCGGCGACCAGGTCGTCGCGATCGCGCCAGGCCCGTTCGGCGGCGTACCGCTCGACCAGGGCGCGGGCCTCGAGCACGTCGTCTGCCTCCTTGGCGGTGACGGGGACGACGAGTGCGCCCTTCTTCGGGTACAGCCGGACGAAGCCCTCGCCCTCGAGACGTAGCAGCGCCTCGCGGACCGGGGTGCGCGAGACACCGACCCGTTCGCTGACGAGGCCCTCGGTGAGCAGCTCCCCGCCGGCGTACGTCGTCTCGAGGATGCCGGTCTTGACGTGGTCGTAGACACGTTGCGTCGCAGAAGGATGCATGTTGTATCTATCCTACCTGCGGCACCCCACCCAATCTCACCGCCCCTTCCTTCCGGCCCTTCCGGTCCCTTCCGGCGAGCGGGGGCTCAGTGCAGGAGGGCGTTGGCCGGGTCCTCGACGAGCGCGGCGACGTCGGCCAGGAAGCGCGACCCCTGCTCACCGTCGACGACCCGATGGTCGAACGACAGTGCCAGCTGAGTCACCCAGCGCGGCCTGATCCGGCCCTTGTGCACCCAGGGCTGCTGCCGGATCGCACCCATGGCCAGGATGGCCGACTCACCGGGGTTGATGATGGGAGTACCGGCGTCGACCCCGAACACACCCACGTTGGTGATCGTGAACGACCCACCCTGCATCTGCGCCGGTTGGGTCTTGCCGTCGCGAGCGGTCGTGGTGAGCTCACCGATCCCGTCCGCCAGGCCACGCAGGGACATCTGGTCGGCGTCCTTGATGTTCGGCACCACCAGGCCACGCGGGGTAGCCGCGGCGATGCCCAGGTTGACGTAGTGCTTGAGGATGATCTCCTGAGCGGCGTCGTCCCAGGTCGCGTTCACCTCAGGCGTACGGCGGACGGCCAGGCACACCGCGCGCGCCACCACCAGCAACGGCGAGACCTTGACCTCACGGAAGTCGCGATGACTGCGAAGCCGTTCCACGAACCGCATCGTGCGGGTCGCGTCGAGGGTGATCCACTCGGTCACGTGTGGTGCGGTGAACGCACTCGACACCATCGCTTGGGCGGTCATCCTGCGGACGCCCTTGATCGGCAGTCGGGTCTCACGCTCGCCCCGCGACACGGGTGCCGGCGCGGCGCTGGCGGCCGGAGCCTCGGCGGCCGCCTCGGAGCCCCCGGCAGCGTGTGCCTCGACGTCGGAGCGGGTGACGACGCCTCCCTCGCCGGTGGCCGCGACCGCGGTCAGGTCGACGCCGAGGTCCTTGGCCAGCTTGCGCACTGGAGGCTTGGCCAGGGCCACCACCTTGGCCGGTGCACTCGGTTCG
>JBOHDD010000127.1:0-3571 GCA_050699155.1 Nocardioidaceae bacterium | reverse complement strand
CTGTCCCAGTACCTCTGGCGGCTCGAGCAGCCCGCCGCCGCGGTCGCCAACGAGTACTTCGTCGGTGCGATCAACCGGGTCGGCAAGGAGCCCCTCGGAGACAACGACTTCTACGGTCAGACCTACTTCGCCGACCCACGCGGACAGCTCGTCGGTGACGCCGCCTCCGACACCGACGACGAGGTCGTGGTGCGAGACCTCGACATGGACGAGCTGCAGGCGGTCCGCGAGCTGTGGGCGTTCTACCGCGACCGCCGCCCGGACACCTACGAGCCGCTCACTGCTCCGTGAGGGAGGTCGACCGATGAGCATCGTCATCCGCAACGGCACCGTCCTCAACGCCTCCGGCCCCGCGGCTGCCGACGTACTCGTGGACGGCGGACAGATCGCTGCCGTGGCAGCGACGTCGTCGGGGCTGGCCGACCAGTGGGCCCAGAACGCCGACAAGGTGGTCGACGCCACCGGCAGGTACGTCATGCCGGGTGGGATCGACGCACACACCCACATGGAGATGCCCTTCGGCGGGACCTTCTCCGCAGACACGTTCGAGACGGGGACGACGGCGGCCGCCTGGGGCGGGACCACCACGATCGTCGACTTCGCCGTGCAGCCCAAGGGTGGTTCGCTGCTGTCCACCCTGGACAAGTGGCACGAGAAGGCGGACGGGAACTGCGTGATCGACTACGGGTTCCACATGATCGTGTCCGACGTCAACGACTCCACCCTCAAGGAGATGCAGGCGTGCGCCGGCGCCGGCGTCAGCAGCTTCAAGATGTTCATGGCCTACCCGGGTGTGTTCTACGCGACCGACGGCGAGATCCTGCGCGCCATGCAGCAGGCCCGCGAGATCGGCGCGACCATCATGATGCACGCCGAGAACGGCATCGCGATCGACGAGCTCGTCGCGCAGGCACTCAGCGAGGGCCGCACGGACCCGCTGTACCACGGGCTGACGAGACCCCCGGAGCTCGAGGCTGAGGCGACCCACCGTGCGATCACCTTGGCGAAGGTCACCGGGGCTCCGCTGTACATCGTGCATCTGTCGGCGAAACAGGCACTGAGTGCCGTGGCCTCGGCCCGCGACGCCGGGCAGAACGTCTTCGCCGAGACCTGCCCTCAGTACCTCTTCCTGTCCCTCGACGACCTGGGTCGGCCCGACTTCGAGGGCGCGAAGTACGTCGCCTCGCCCCCGCTGCGGCCGAAGGACCACCAGGCCGACCTCTGGCGCGGCCTTCGCACCAACGACCTGTCGGTGGTCTCGACCGACCACTGCCCCTTCTGCATCAAGGAGCAGAAGGAGCTCGGCCGCGGCGACTTCTCCAAGATCCCCAACGGCATTCCCGGGGTGGAGCACCGGATGGACCTGCTGCACCAGGGTGTCGTCGCGGGTGAGATCTCGCTGGCTCGCTGGGTGGAGATCAGCGCGACGACCCCGGCGCGGATGTTCGGGCTCTACCCCCGTAAGGGGGTCATCGCGGCCGGCGCCGACGCGGACATCGTGGTCTACGACCCTCAGGCTCGGCAGACGCTGTCGGCGGAGACGCACCACATGAACGTCGACTACTCGGCGTACGAGGGGATGGAGCTGACCGGTGCGGTCCAGACCGTGCTGTCCCGCGGCCGGGTCGTGGTCGACGGCGGTGCGTTCCACGGGGACAAGGGCCACGGCTCGTTCCTCGAACGGGAGCTTTGCCAATACCTGCACTGACAAGGGAGGGACACGATGGACTTCGGTCTGGTGCTGCAGACCAACCCGCCGGCCAAACAGGTCGTGGAGACGATGAAGGTCGCCGAGGCCGGCGGCTTCAGCCATGGCTGGACGTTCGACTCGACGGTCCTGTGGCAGGAGCCGTTCGTCATCTTCTCGCAGGTGCTGGCGGCAACGTCGACGTTGACCGTCGGCCCGATGGTCACCAACCCGAAGACCCGTGACTGGTCGGTCACCGCATCGCTGTTCGCCACGCTCAACGAGATGTACGGCAACAGGACCGTCTGCGGCATGGGCCGTGGTGACTCCGCGCAACGAGTGATCGGCAAGAAGCCGGCGACGCTGGACACCGTGCGCGAGGCCATGCACGTGATCAAGGAGCTGGCCGAGGGGCGCGAGGTCGACTACCAGGGGACGCCGGTCCGGCTTCCCTGGGTGCGCGAGGGCAGGCTCGAGATGTGGATGGGTGCCTACGGCCCGAAGGCCCTGAAGCTGGTCGGCGAGGTCGCCGACGGCTTCATCCTGCAGACCGCCGACCCCGACATCGTCCGGTGGACTGTCGGCTCGGTGCACGAGGCCGCAACGGCCGCCGGGCGCGACCCGTCGTCGATCACGGTCTGCGTCGCCGCACCGGCGTACGTCGGTGACGACCTCGCACACCAGCGCGACCAGCTGCGGTGGTTCGGTGGCATGGTCGGCAACCACGTTGCCGACCTGGTCGCTCGGTACGGCGTCGAGGGACCCGTGCCGCGTGCCCTCACCGACTACATCGCCGGGAGGGAGGCGTACGACTACGCCCATCACGGCAAGGCAGGGAACCCGTCCACCGACTTCGTCCCGGACGACATCATCGACCGGTTCTGCCTGCTCGGGCCGTCGCAGGCACACGTCGAGCGGCTGCACGAGCTCGCGGAGCTCGGCGTCGACCAGTTCGCGATCTATCTCATGCATGACGAGGAGGACAAGACGCTGGCCGCTTACGCCCGTGACATCGTCGGGCAGGTCACCACCGCCTGAGCCACGTCTGCCGATTGCGGCCCTGCCGTGGTGAAGGCACACTACATGCATGACAGCGGCCAGGAAGAAAACTTCCTCATCGCCGATGAGGGAGGCCGACCCGCTGGCCGCAAGGATCCGCAGCCTGCTGCCGTCCCTCACACCCGCGGCCAACCGGGTCGCCCGGGCCCTGCTGGAGGATCCCGAACGCGTGACCCGGCTGAGCATCACCGACCTCGCACAGCTCGCCGAGGTCAGCGAGGCCACGATCGTGCGCACGGCGCGGGGACTGGGGTTCAGCGGGTACGCCGAGCTCCGGCTCGCCCTGGCGGCGGCCGAGGGCCGGCGACCGACCGACCGCACCGTCACCGGGGACATCGCCGTCTCCGACCCGACGCCCGATGTGGTCGACAAGCTCGCCCAGGCAGAGGTGCGGGCCATCCTCGACACCGCAACCCAGGTGAGTGCGCCGACGCTCGAGCTGATGGCTGACAGGATCGTCGCCGCGGACCGCGTCGAGGTGTACGGCGTCGGCGCATCGGGCCTGGTGGCGGCCGACCTGGCTCAGAAGCTGGACCGGATCGGACGGTGGGCGCATGCCCGCACCGACGCACACAGCGCGTTGACCAGCGCCGTGCTGCTCGGACCCACCGATGTCGCCATCGCGGTCTCGCACTCGGGAGACACCCCCGACGTCGTCTCCCCACTGCGGCGGGCCAAGGCCGCCGGCGCCACCACCGCAGCAATCACCAACCATCCCCGGTCGACCGTCGGCCGGCTCGTCGACCATGTCCTGGTCTCCGCCGGCACCGAGACGACGTTCCGTCCGGGCGCCCTGGCCAGCCGCATCAGCCAGCTGCTCGTGGT
>JBOHDD010000126.1:0-5773 GCA_050699155.1 Nocardioidaceae bacterium | reverse complement strand
ACGCCGCCAGGGGAGGAAACGTGCCCGACGACACGTCCAGCGCCACCGGATCCGGAGGCAAGCGACGTACCGCTCGCCGCCGTACACAGGCCGACAGGGCCGACAGGTCCGCGGAGACCAGCGACCTGGTGGTGGTCGCGAACCGGCTGCCGGTCGACCGGGTGCAGGCGCCCGACGGGTCCGTGTCGTGGCGTCGCTCCCCCGGCGGCCTGGTCACCGCGCTCGAACCCGTGTTGCGCCAGCACCACGGCGCCTGGATCGGCTGGCCGGGCGGCGGTGATCCTGACGCGGCCGACATGGTGCCGTTCGAGGAGAACGGCCTGACGCTCGTACCGGTCCCCCTGTCCCACGACGAGGTCGAGGAGTACTACGAGGGGTTCTCCAACGGCACGCTCTGGCCGCTCTACCACGACGTGATCGTCGCCCCGGAGTTCCACCGGGAGTGGTGGGACGCCTACGTCCGGGTCAACCGGCGGTTCGCGGAGCGCGCGGCCGAGATCGCGGCCCAGGACGCCGTGGTGTGGATCCACGACTACCAGCTGCAGCTGGCGCCGGCGATGCTGCGCGACCTGCGGCCCGACCTGCGGATCGGGTTCTTCCTGCACATCCCGTTCCCGCCGACCGAGCTGTTCATGCAGCTCCCGTGGCGGCGCCGCATCATCGAGGGCCTGCTCGGCGCCGACCTGGTCGGTTTCCAGGTGCCCGGCAACGCCGCGAACTTCGCGCGGCTGGTGCGTTCGCTGACCGGGCACAAGACGCACCGCGACCTCGTGACGCTACCTGAAGGGCGGTCGGTCCGAGCCCGAGCGTTCCCGATCTCGATCGACTCCGAGGGGCTCGTGGAGCTGGCGCGACTGCCCGAGACGGAGACGCGGGCGAAGGAGATCCGCGACGAGATCGGCAACCCCGACCGGGTGCTGCTCGGGATCGACCGGCTCGACTACACCAAGGGCATCCGGCAGCGGCTGCGGGCGTTCGGTGAGCTGCTGCGAGACCGGCAGATCACCGTCGACGACGCCGTGTTCATCCAGGTGGCCACGCCGTCCCGCGAACGGGTCGAGCAGTACCGCGTGCTGCGTGACGACATCGACCGGCTCGTGGGCAACATCAACGGGGACTACGGCCGGATCGGCACCCCTGCGATCAACTACATGCACTCGTCCTTCTCCCGGCACGAGATGGCGGCGCTGTTCCGTGCGGCCGACGTGATGGTGGTGACGCCGCTGCGCGACGGGATGAACCTGGTCGCCAAGGAGTACGTCGCCTGCCGGTACGGCGACGACGGCGCGTTGCTGCTGAGCGAGTTCGCCGGTGCCGCCGCGGAGCTCAAGCAGGCGTACCTCGTCAACCCCTACGACATCAACGGCCTCAAGGAGAGCCTGCTGACGACGATGGCCGCCGACCCTCGTGACGTTCACCGGAGGATGCGGGCGATGCGCAAGTTCGTGCTCGAGCACGACATCGACCGCTGGGCCGCCGACTTCCTGGACGCGCTGACCGCGCACTGACCCGTAGGAAACGATGCCGGTCCTCACTCCGCTACCCAACCTGCCTCGGATCCCGGGCGTGCCCCGGATGCCGTCCGCAGAGCAGGTGCTCGCGGCCGGAGCCAACGTCGCGCACAAGGCGCTGTACGGCGGGCTGGCCGACCTGCGACCGATGCCGCGCACGCTGATCGACGACGGCACTTTGCGCGAGGTCTACCACTACCGGCCGGCGGCCGGCAGCCATCGCGACGGTCTGCCGGTGCTGCTGGTGACCCCGCTGGCCGCACCGGCCCTGTGCTACGACCTGCGCCGCGGCTGCTCCCTCGTCGAGCATCTCGTCCGGCACCGCCCGACGTACCTCGTCGAGTACGGCGAGGTGGCCTTCGCCAACCGTCACCTGGGCATCGAGCACTGGGTCGACCACACGCTGCCGGAGGCGATCCGGGTGGTGAGCGAGCACGCCGGTGGTGCACCGGTGCACCTCGTCGGCTGGAGCATCGGCGGCGTCTTCTCCCTCCTCACCGCGGCGGACCAGCCGCACCTGCCGATCGCCTCCGTGACCGCGGCCGGCAGCCCGGTCGACGTGTCCCAGGTGCCGCTCATCGCTCCGCTGCGTCCCCTGGTCGACGTCGCCGACGGTCGGCTGATGACCGCCGCCTACCGCGCGCTCGGTGGCGCACCCAAGCCGCTGGTACGCCGGGCCTTCCAGCTGTCCAGTCTCGACAAGCTGGTCACCAGGCCGATCGCGCTGGCGACGCATCTCGACGACGCGGACTTCCTCGCCCAGATCGAGGCCGTCGACCGGTTCACCGCGAACATGATCGCCTACCCGGGGCGGTCCTTCGGCCAGCTCTACCACCGGTTCCTGCGGGCCAACTCGCTCGCCGCCGGGCGCTTCGACCTCGACGACCGACGGGTGCAGATCGCCGACCTGAAGGCACCGCTGCTGGTGCTGGCCGGCGCAGGTGACGGCATCGCCCCAGTCAGGGCGGTGCGGCCGCTGGTCGACCTCGTGCCGCAGGCCGACACGCGGTTCGAGGTCGTGCCCGGTGGCCACCTGGGCATGCTCACCGGTCGGGCCGCACGCAGGACGACCTGGCGACTGTTGGACGAGTTCATGACCGACGTCGACTCGGCCGCCCCACGCGCCATGTAACCGGGTGTTACGGGGGCTTTCCCAGGTTTGTGCGCCCAGGGAAGCACCCAGACGCCTCGGGAAGCGGCACGGCGGACACCACGGGAAGCGAGATGGGGAACACCACGGCGGAAGCGGTACGACGTACTCCACGCACCGGCTCATAGAGTGTCGCCGTGACCCGCAAGCCTCTCCTCGAACTGATGACCGCGGACTGGGCGCAGGCGCTGGCCCCGGTCGAGCCGACGATCACCGCGATGGGTGACTTCCTGCGTGCGGAGGTCGCGGCCGGACGGCGCTACCTGCCACACGGAGACAGGATCCTGCGAGCGTTCGCCCAGCCGCTGTCCGACGTACGCGTGCTGATCGTCGGGCAGGACCCCTATCCCACACCCGGGCACGCTGTCGGGTTGTCGTTCTCCGTGGAGCCCGACGTACGCCCGCTGCCCAAGAGCCTGGTCAACATCTACCGCGAGCTGGTGAACGACGTCGGTGTCGCGCCACCCAGCAACGGTGACCTGTCCCCGTGGACGCGCAACGGCGTGCTACTGCTCAACCGCGTGCTCAGCGTCAGCAGCGGCAACCCCGGCAGCCATCGCGGCCGGGGTTGGGAGGCGGTCACCGAGCAGGCGATCACGTCCCTGGTGGCGCGCGGTGGGCCACTGGTGGCAGTGCTGTGGGGCCGCGACGCGCAGGGCCTCAAGCCGATGCTCGGCTCGACACCGTACGTCGAGTCCCCGCACCCCAGCCCGCTGTCGGCCTCTCGCGGCTTCTTCGGCTCACGACCGTTCAGCAGGGCCAACGCCCTGCTCGCCGAGCAGGGCGGCGAGGCGGTCGACTGGAGCCTTCCCTGATGTCAGCGACCCCCACGGTCGGCTGGCCGCTCGCGATCGCGCTGGTCCTGCTCGTGCTGGTCGCCGTCGCGGCAGCGACCGCCGGCGGGCTGCCGATCCGCCGCGACGTCGTCACCGCGACTGCCCGTGCGATCGTGCAGCTCGCCGTGGTGTCCCTGGCCATCGCCGCTGTCCTGAGGTCGGTGTGGTGGTCGGCGGGGTTCGGGCTGTTGATGTTCGCGGTGGCGACGTTCACCTCCGCGCGTCGCGTCGACGCGATGCCCGACGCGGGCTGGGTCGCCGTCGGCATCGCGGCCGGTGTGCTGCCGGTGCTCGCGGTGCTGTTCCTCTCCGGCGCGATCCCGCTCAACGGTGCCGCGCTGGTGCCGACCGCCGGCATCGTGATCGGTGGCGCGATGACGGCCAACACGCTGGCCGGCCGCCGCGCGTTCGACGAGCTGCGGCAGCAGATCGGGACGTACGAGGCCGCGCTGGCGCTGGGCATGCATCGGCGCGACGCGGTCCTGGAGGTGATCTGTCCCCGCACGCCGGAGGCCCTCACCCCCGTCCTCGACCAGACCCGCACCGTCGGCCTGGTGACCCTGCCCGGTGCGTACGTCGGCGTGCTCCTCGGAGGCGGTACGGCGCTGCAGGCGGGTGCCGCCCAGATCATGGTCCTCGTCGGCCTGGTCGCGGCCGAGATCATCACCGCGGTGGTACTCACCCGACTGGTCGCGGGCAACCTCGTCGTACCCGCCGCGCTGCGGGCTCGGATGGCCGCCTGAACGAGCGGCCGCGGCTGCTACCCGTCGTCCGAGGACAGCTCGGACAGTGCGGCCTCGGCCATGTCCAGCTCGCGCTGTGCCAGCCCGATCAGGTCGCGAAGCCCACCCGTACCGAACCGGTCGCGGACCGTCGTGACCGCCTCGACGACGACCGGGTCGGGCTCGTGGCTGTTGCGCACACTCGGTCCTCTCCTGCTGCCTTCATCTCGGTCTCTCGACAGCGACGGCGTCGACCGCACACTATCGGCGGTGTGCCGGGGCCGAGACACCGCAACGCGGGCACCGATACCGTGGAACCCGTGCGCGAGCCCAGGGTCGAGACGCGCAGCCGCAGGCCGGCGGCGCCTCTGCGCGGTCTCGTCGGCGGCTACACCGACTTCCTGCTCGACGGAGTCCCGCCCGGGGTCCACCGCGGCCTTCCCGGCCGGCATCTGACCCTCGTGGTGCCGCTGGACGGTCCGCTGGAGACGGAGGCGACTCCGGAGCAGCCCGCGGGGCGGTTCGACGTGGCGGTCGGAGGCCTGCGCCGTCCGCCCGCCCGGATCCGGATGCCGCGCCGCAGCGAGGGTGTGCAGATCGCGCTCACCCCGTCCGGGTGCCGGGCCCTGCTCGGCGTGCCCGCCGGTGAGCTCGGCTCGTGGGTCGGCGACCTGGCCGACATCCTCGGGCCGCGGGCGCGCGAGCTGCACGAGCGGATGTGGAGTGCGGTCGGTCCGGCGGAGCGCTTCGGCGTACTCGATGCCGTGCTGCTCGGGCTGCTCGACGACCGGCGCCAGGCCGCGGCACCCGAGGTCGGCCGGGCCTGGGACCGGCTGCTCGCCGGGGCCGGGACGGTCGCCGTCGGCAGTCTCGCCACCGACGTCGGATGGAGCCGGCGGCACCTGGCCGGGCGGTTCCGGCGGGAGTACGGGCTGCCCCCGAAGGTCGCCGCCCGTGTCGTGCGGTTCGAACGCAGCGTCGGCATGGTCCGGCAGAGGCCCGGCGGGCCCCTGGTGGAGGTCGCCGTCGCCTGCGGGTACGCCGACCAGGCCCACCTGGCCCGCGAGTGGCGCGAGCTGGCCGGGTGCGCACCGTCGCACTGGCTCGCCGAGGAGTCCGCCTACCAGCCGGCACCGCCGTCGAGGTCGCCGGCCGGGGCGTCCGTACGCCGCCTGGGCTCCTGACAAACGACCGGAGGGATCTGGATCTGGTGGACATGGCCACGTGGGTCATCGTTGCGATCTCGGTCGGCATCGTCGCGGCGATCGCCTGGCGAGAGTTCGGCCCGAAGGAGTAGGCGTTCGGGCGCCACTTCCCGCGGTGTTTGGGGCCCTTCCACGGCTCACACACCGTGGAGAGGCCCCGTAACACCCGGTTACATGGCGCGTGGGACGGGGCGGCGGCGGTTTTGTAAGCGTGTAATCATCGTTACATGACTACAACTTCAGAGAAGCTGCGCGGCTGGCTCAGTGGCCGCATCCCCGAGGACTGGTTCGAGGGCGACCCGGAGATCACCGTCGACCGGGAAGAGATCCTGGTCGTCGGCCGGCTCAC
>JBOHDD010000125.1:0-1635 GCA_050699155.1 Nocardioidaceae bacterium | reverse complement strand
GATCAACGCCGCTGCCCAGCAGGTGCTCGACCTGGGATATGAGGCCCTCGCCGCTGTCGACGTACCCCGGACCCTGTCCGCGCAGGTGTTCGCGGACCTGGACGACAGACGTGCCCAACTGACCACGTCGGAGAGGTGACCGACATGACGATCCCCGAGATGCTCGGCCAGGACGCGCTGCGCGACCACGTCGCCGCCGAGCTTGTCCGCAGCCGGCAGCGAAGCGCGGTGCTGACGGACGCTGTCGACGACGACGACCTCGTCCGCCAGCACTCGCGGCTGATGTCCCCGTTGGTCTGGGATCTCGCGCACATCGGCAACCAGGAGGAGCTGTGGCTGGTCCGCGACGTCGGTGGGCTCGAACCTATGCGGGAGGACATCGACGAGCTCTACGACGCCTTCCAGCACCCGAGGGCCGACCGGCCGCAGCTGCCGCTGCTCGGGCCGACCGAGACGCGCAGATATGTCGGCGAGGTCCGCGACAAGGCGCTGCACGTACTCGAACGCACACCGCTGGAGGGGCGACGGGTGGTGGACAACGGGTTCGCCTTCGGCATGATCGTCCAGCACGAGCATCAGCACGACGAGACGATGCTCGCCACGCACCAGCTGAGGGCAGGTAAGCCGGTGCTGGGAGCGGAGGCACCGCCCGTGCCTGTGTCGCCGCCGGCCCGGCCTGAGGTGCTGGTGCCCGGAGGCGAGTTCACGATGGGCACGAGCACCGAGCCGTGGGCACTCGACAACGAACGGCCGGCGCACTCGGTGCACGTCGACCCGTTCTGGATCGACACCGCACCGGTGACGAATGCCGAGTACCTGCGGTTCGTCGAGGACGGTGGCTACGACCAGGGTCGCTGGTGGAGCCGTCGCGGATGGGCGCATCGGCAGGAGGCTGACCTGCAGGCGCCGCGGTTCTGGGTCCGGGGCGGGGAGACCTGGATGCGGTGGCGCTTCGGCGTACTCGAGGCGCTTCCGCCCGACCAGCCCGTCGTGCACGTGTCCTTCCACGAGGCCGAGGCGTACGCCGCCTGGGCGGGCAAGCGGTTGCCCACCGAGCCGGAGTGGGAGAAGTCCGCGCGGTTCGACCCGGCGACCGGCCACTCCAGGCGTTACCCATGGGGTGACGAGAACCCGTCGACGCGGCACGCGAACCTCGGCCAACGGCACCTCAGCCCATCTCCGGTCGGTGCGTTCCCTGAGGGCGCGTCTGCTCTCGGTGTGCACCAGCTGATCGGTGATGTGTGGGAGTGGACGAGCAGTGGCTTCAGCAGCTACCCGGGGTTCGAGGTGTTCCCCTATGCGGAGTACTCCCAGGTGTTCTTCGGTGGCGACTACCGCGTGCTGCGTGGTGGGTCCTTCGGCACCGACGCCGTCGTCGGTAGGAGTACCTTCCGCAACTGGGACCATCCTGTACGGCGGCAGATCTTCTCCGGTCTCCGGTGTGCGCGTGACGCGCGCCCGGACGAGGCCCGGTGAGGTTCTCCCTTGTGCAGGCACCTGGCTTACGTGGGTCCACCTGTCACGCTGGACGAGCTCCTGCTCACGCCAGGGCACTCGTTGCTGCGGCAGTCCTGGGCACCGCAGGACATGCGCGGGGGCGGCACGATGAACGCCGACGGTTACGGGATCGGGTGG
>JBOHDD010000124.1:0-2125 GCA_050699155.1 Nocardioidaceae bacterium | reverse complement strand
CGGTCGACCAGCCCGAGCCGGATGACCTCGTGCATGATGCCGTTGTAGAGCGCCACGTCGGTGCCGGGCTTGAGCTGCAGGAAGTAGTCGGCGTGGTCGGCGACCGTACCGGCGCGCGGGTCGATGTAGATGATCTTGGTGCCATTGCGCCGCGCCTGCTTGAAGAACGACGACGCCACCGGGTGGTTCGCGGTCGCGTTGCTGCCCGTGATGATCGCGACGTCGGCGTTCGCGATGTCGCCGTAGGTGGTCGAGACCGCACCGGAGCCGACACCCTCGAAGAGCGCCGCGACGCTCGAGGCATGGCACAGCCGCGTGCAGTGGTCGACGTTGTTACTGCGGAAGGCGGTGCGGATGAGCTTCTGGAAGAGGTACGCCTCCTCGTTGGAGCACTTGGCCGAGCCGAATCCCGCGATGCCTCCCGACCCGCTCTCCGCGTAGATGTCGGCCAGACGCCGCGCGACGAGGTCCAGGGCCTCGTCCCAGGTGGCCTCGCGGAAGTGCGGCATCACCTCTTCGTACGGCACGAGGCCGCCGGGCTTGCGGCCGCGGCCACGCTTGCGGGGCTGGCCGTCGTCCTCCTTGACGTCGGCCGACAGCGGGCCCTTGGGGTAGGACTCCTCGACCCGGATCAGGGGCTTGGTCAGCCGCTGCGGTGAGGCCGCGTAGTCCCATCCGTAGCGGCCCTTGACGCACAGCCGACCCTGGTTGCCGGGCTGGTCCCTGCCCTCGGCGAAGGAGATGGCGCCCCGCTCACGGTCGACGTAGTAGGTGAGAGCACAGCCCACACCGCAGTAGGGACAGACCGTGTCGACGGCCTCGAGCTCGGACCGCGGACGGATCGGGACGTCGTTGATCGGCTTGTTCGTCAACGCACCGGTCGGGCATGCCGACACGCACTCGCCGCAGGTGACGCACGACGACTCACCCATCGGGTCGTTGAGGTCGAAGGCGATGCGCGTCGAGTAGCCCTTCCCGCTGCGGCCGATCACGTCGTTGCCCTGGATGTCGTCGCACGCGCGCACGCAGCGGTCGCACAGGATGCACGAGTCGTGGTCGACGGCGATCACGGGGTTGGTCATGTCGGTGCCACGTGCGGGCCCCGCGAAGATGTCGTCCACGTCGGTGATGGCGTACCTGTCCGCGACGGCGATCAGCTCGTTGTCCGCGGTCGTGGTCTGCTTGGGGTCCTGGTCGCGGGAAGGCTGGTCGGCCACCAGCAGCTCGGTGAGCACCGCGCGGCTCCGCTCGAGCTCCGGCGTGGACGTCGCGACCTCCATATCGGGCTCACAGGGACGGACGCACGAGGCGGCATAGACCCTGCCGCCGGTGTCGACGACACACATCCGGCAGACGCCCACCGGGTCGTAGCGCTCGTCGTGGCACAGCACGGGGATCTCCATCCCGGCATCGTGGGCCGCCTGCCAGATCGTGGTCCCCTCGGCGACCTCGAGCTGCTGCCCGTCGATGGTGAGCGAGACGGTGCGCTCCTCCACCTCTGCCGGTGCGGGGTGCGTCATTGTCATCTTGTCGGCTCCGTCCCTGTCGCTGTTGGCACGGTCTGCGGTCGACCTGCGGAGTCGAGACCACGCTCCGCATAATAGGCATCGATCATGGCCCGGAGGCGGGCCGCCGGCAGCACTGCGACCCGGCCGGACTCGAGCTCGAGCGGGGTGTCGAGGAAGCGCTCGGGCAACCAGTCGTCGTCGGGCGTCCACCCCTCACGGAGGTTGTAGGCCCGTTTGGCCATGACTATCCGGCGCGCGGTCTCGTGCAGCTCGGCGGCGTCGAGCTGCCAGCCGGTGACCATCGACAACAGCTCGGCCCACTCGTCGAAGGGATCGGTGAAGACGCCCCGGAGGAACTTGCAGAGGATCATCGAGTCCATGACCGCGGCACGGTCCTCGGTGTCGATCGCGGCCCGCACGTGTTCGGTCGTCCCGTGCAGCCGGTCCAGGCCACCCTTCAGGTCGGCCTCGTAAGCACCAGACCGGTTATGGTCGGCACCGCGCGCGTTCACGGCCAGACCGAGCGCCATCGACTGCAGGGTGCGCGGCTCGTACCCCGGCATCTCCATGCCCTTGATGTGCGGCGCGAACGCGGACGAACCCTGCCCCACCACGTC
>JBOHDD010000123.1:0-2283 GCA_050699155.1 Nocardioidaceae bacterium | reverse complement strand
GCCAGGAACTCCTCGCCGCCGGTGACCAGCGTGACCGTGCCGAGCACGTCGGCTGCCGTTGGTGTGGCCATCGCGGTCACTATGTCATGCGGGTCCCCCGGAAACCCGACCGCAGTAGGGTCGCGGTGTGCGCACCTCCGCCCGAGTGGGCTTCCCGGTCGGGGAGGCCACCACGGTCGCCGAGCTCGAGGGCGACCCCCACCCGCGGCTGGCCGAGCTGCGCCAGACCGAGCCGGTGTCGTGGGTGCCTGCGCTGAACGGCTGGCTGGTGACCCGACACGACCTCGCGTCGGTCGTGCTGCGCGCTCCGGGCGCCTTCACCGTTGACGACCCGCGGTTCTCCACCGCCCGGGTCCTCGGTCCGAGCATGCTCTCGCTGGATGGCAGCGACCACAGCCGGCACCGCGATGCCTTCGCGCGCGCCTTCCGGCCGGAGGAGACGCACCGCAGGTTCGCTGAGGCGGTCGAGTCCGAGGCCCACCGGTTGGTGGCGGCGATGCGTCCACAGCGCCGCGCCGAGCTGCGGACCGCCCTGGCCGGACCGCTGGCGGCGTCCGTGCTGACCACCGCACTCGGGCTGGCCGACGCCGAGGTCGTCACCGTCCGCCGGTGGTACGACGCGTTCGTCGCTGCCGTGTCCGCGATCACCGCAGGAGAACGCCCCTCGGGCACGGCCGAGGATGCACTGGCCGAGCTCCGGGACGCCGTACAGGGCCAGCTCGGAGACCCGCGGGAGGAGTCGCTGCTGGCAGGAGCCCTGCGGGAGCCGGGCGCGCTGAGCACCACCGAGATCGTCTCCAACGCCGCGGTGCTGATGTTCGGCGGCATCGACACCGCCGAGGGGATGGTCGCGAACGCCGTTCTGCATCTGCTCAGCCACCCCGACCAGTCCGCGCTGGTGCGGGGAGACCCGAGCCTGCTGGACGCCGCGGTCGAGGAGTCGGCCCGTCTCGAGCCAGCGGCCGCGATGGTCGACCGGTACGCCACCGGTGACACCGACCTCGGCGGCGTCCATATCCGTGCCGGGGACCCGGTGACGGTCTCACTCGCGGGAGCCAACCGCGACCCCGACGTGTTCACCGATCCGGACAGCTTCGACGTACGCCGCGCGAACCTCGGACGACACCTGGCGTTCGCCAGAGGCCCGCACTTCTGCTTCGGCGCCCACCTGGCCAGGCTCGAGACCCGGACCGCTGTGCGAGAGCTCCTCGCGCAGCTGCCGGCCCTGGTACTCGACAGCGCGCACACCGACCCCCCGCAGGGGCTGGTCTTCCGCAAGCCACCACGCGTCTCGGTGCGCTGGGACACTCAGTCCTGAGTCTCCACCGAGAGGCTGCTGTGGTCGACGACCACCGCGACGTCACCGGAGAGGTCGGTGCGGTAGGCATCGGTGCCGACGAGCTCGAGCAGCCGCAGCACCTCGGTGGCGGGATGTCCGTAGTCGTTGTCCGCACCCACCGAGACGATCGCCACGTCGGCGCCCACCGACGTCAGGAACTCCTCGTCCTGGTACCGCGAGCCATGGTGCGGGACCTTCAGCACGTCGGCGCGCAGGTTCGGGTGTGCACCCAGCAGGGCCTGCTGGCCTTCGGGCTCGACGTCACCGGTCAGCAGCAGTCGCGCGCCACGAGTCCGCACCGCCAGGACGAGGCTGGCGTTGTTCTCGGCACCGCTCTCGCTCCCCTCCGTCCCGTCGACGGCCAAGGCGGTAGCAGAGCCGTCGACCGGCCCGACGACCCGCCACGACAGCTGTCCGAGGCGGCGGCGCTCGCCGTACACCGCACGCCTGACGGGGACCCGCCAGCGGCCTGCCCACCGCAGGGCGTCCCGGAACTGGTCCGGTGGACTGTCCAACGGCCCTACCTCCAGCTCCGCGACAGGTCGGCCCTCTCCGACACCGGCGAGACCCGCGGCATGGTCGGCGTGCAGGTGCGTGAGGAGGACGAGAGGCACCACGTCGACCTCGAGCCGGTCGAGACAACCGTCGATCGCCGTCGGGTCGGGGCCCGTGTCGACCACCATCGCGGCACCACCACCGGCGTTGAGCACCAGCGCATCCCCCTGACCGACGTCACAGGCAACCATCACCCAGCCTGGTGGCGGCCACCCGATCGCGCCGGCCGGCTGGAGGACCACCAGGGCGCCGAGTGCCGCGACAGCCAGCGACCACCCACGTCTCGGGAGCAGCCACGGCAGGACGAGCACGACGACGAGGCATGCGACGGTCAGCAGCACGAGGTTCAACGGGGTCGCCGGCCACGGGACCGCGGCGCCCGGCAAGTC
>JBOHDD010000122.1:0-4158 GCA_050699155.1 Nocardioidaceae bacterium | reverse complement strand
GGGTATACGAGGATCGCCGCGGTCGAGCGGCTTCATCTCGGCATGCGTACGACGTCAGCCGTGACGCTGCCGTCGTCGCCGAGCCGCTCCGGCGCCGGGCTGTCGTACACCACCAGCAGCCGCTCGGCGGCGCCGTCGCGGTCCGGATCGAGGACGTCGATGCCCTCGGCGTGGTCGACACCCTGCCCGTGCGGAAGGTCGATCTCGCGGGTGAGCCCGCCGCCACGCACGACGGTCGGAGCCGCCGCGGTGCAGCCTTCCTTCCAGCGGTAGATGCGCACCGGCCCATCGAGATCCATGGTGGGACCGGCAAGCACGAGCAGGTCGTCGCCATGGGGGCAGAGGTCGCGAACCCCCAGCCCGCCCAGGTCCAACAGATGCTTGGCGTACGGCAACCCGTCAGCGAGCTCACGCAGTCGCAGCCTGCCCGGCTCGTCCGGATCGACGTAGGGCGAAAGCTCCAGCAGCACCGCCCACCCGCGCAGGACCGGCCCGCGCATCCCGACGTACACCCGATCCCCGAACACGGCTATGCCCTCGATGTCGAGCCCGTTGTCCTTGCTCGGGATGGACACGAAGGGCCCCAGGTGCGCGTCGTCGGCGAGCAGCTCGCGCAGGGACGACCCACCTGGTCCACCGAGCACGGCGGCGGTCAGGCGCCCGCCATTGTCGGCCTCCCGCACCAGTGTCGGGTGCCCGTCCTCGCCTTCCTGCACCGGCACCCGCACGAGGACCTGCCGGTTGACGTCACCCCCGACTGTTGCGAGCCGGTCGAACGCCTTGGCGTCGTCGTGCTTGTCCTTGATCTTCTTGCGCTTGAGGCTGTGCGATCCCACGGCCCACAGAAAGGGACCGGAGCGAGCCAGGCCCTCGATGTCGGCCTCCTCGTCGGCCTTGCCCGGGAGGTCGACCAGGTCGGTCAGTCGGTACGTCGTCTGGTCGGCGTACTCCCGGCCATCCTCGGACGCGACCAGCCGCTCGACCGTCGCCGTCTCGTCCCCTGCCACCCAGAGGCACCCGGCATCGGCGCGCAGCGCTGAGAGACTGACATGCGTCTGCGCCGCGCGGGAGTCGCGGCGGAAACGTAACCGGACCGTCCCGGACAGCTCAGCGGTTCGTCCGGTCGATCCAGAGCCTTGCGACGTCACGACCGCACGCTACCCCGATAGCTGCGAGAGCTGCCGGGGCACTCGACGACCACCCGCGTGCCTCGCCACATGGTCGGCGAGGTCGTCGGGCCAGCTTCCACGACCCAGGCGGTCACGCACAGCCAGCGCAGTGACGTACAGTTGCACGTCGCGTGTGCCCAGTCCTACACCTGCACGGCGCACCCGGTTCAGCACCGGCATCACCTCGTCCTCCCACCAGGCGCGCGCGAGGTCGAACCGGTCGGCACTGGATGGGCTCCCCGACCTTCGGAACGCCCACGCCTCTGCGGCGTCGGCAAGGCGCATCCACTCCGACGGCTCGTCGAGCCACATCTCCCGGCGCGCATCGTCGGGTACCGGCACCCGTTCCAGGAAGGCCCGCTCAGCGGCCTTACTGGGAAGATGCACCAAGCGGAGGCAGCACATGGCATAGGCGATGGTGCAGATCCGGCGTACCCGCGCCGGGATGCTGTGCATCCCCAGAGATCGCGCAACCGACACGCGGTGGTGGCCGTCCTTCACGAAGTACAGCTCGCCGAGCTGAACCAGGTCGACCGGCGGCAGACCGGCCCCGGAGACGACGGCGGTGGCCAAGCGGTCCCAGCGGCCGCGCAGGCTCCTGTTGACGAGACCGAAGTCCTGGTCGAAGTCCTGGGCACGCGTCATGCTTCCGACGACGCTTGCCAGTGGAACCTCGTCCGTCCTGTCTCCCATGACGCCGTCGTTGCCCAGGGCATCCAGTGCGTCCCGCAGCGGCATCAGCGTCGACTCACGACGCCTTCCGAAGAACGTGCGATCGAGGCCCATGACGCATCAACGACAACGGTGCCCACGTCATTCCCGGTTGTGCCGTCATGTCAACCGCGTAGTCGCGCGCCGGTTCGTTGAGTAAGCCCCAGCACCGCGATGAGGAGGACGCCCCACCCGAACTCGGAGGCAAAGATGGCGCCCGACCAATCGCCGAGGGCCAGGTTGACGCCGGTCTGGACCTGCTGCATCGCCGCGACCGACAGCAGCACCAGGGCGATGCGCCCGTGACCGCCGTATGGGTGTACGCCGGTCAGCACCGCAACGAGGATCGCCAGGATGAGGTACGAGGACCCGAAGGAGGAGCTTGCCGAGTTGCTGCTGGCGAACATGATCAGGCCGGCCAGGGAGGCGAGTAGACCGCTGAGGACATACGTGCCGATCTGCGTTCGCTCGACGTTCATTCGCGCAAACCTGCTGACCTTCTCCGACGCCCCGACGGAGTAGACGCGGAAACCGAACCGGGTACGAGTCGTGACCACGCTCAAAACCGCAACCGCCAAGGCGAGGACCAGGAACGCGACCGGGATCCCCAGCAGGGTTCCCCGTCCGAGATAGGTCAGACTCCCGGTGCCGAAGACCGTGCTTCCGCCCGTGATGCCGGTGGAGACGCCGGCGAAGAGGCCGAGAGTCCCCAACGTGATCGGGATCGGGTGCACCGGAAGGAAGGAGACCAGGACGCCGTTCAACGCACCGGCGAACGCGCCGACCGCGAAGCCGGCGGCGATCCCGGCCGCCGTTGCCGGTCCGGAACCCAGCTGCGACTGGAGCGCGCCGGTCGTGAGCGCGGCCGCGATGCCAGATCCGTTGGCCACGGCCACGATCGAGAGGTCGATTCCCCCGATCAGGAACGTGAGCGCGATACAGAGCGCCAGGACGCCGATCGGCGCCATCTGGCTGGCCATGGAGGAGATGTTGAGCAGGGTCGGGTAGGTGCTCGGCGCCAGGATGCTCAGCAGGATGAACAGCCCCACGACCAGGCCGGTCAGGATGACGATGTGCTGCCTGCTTCCAAGACGTGCACCCATCACGACGCCACCACACCTCGCGCACGCTGGAGGCGTCTTTGCCGCAGGGCGGGAACGCCCACCCCAAGAATGAGGAACAGCCCGACGAACGCCTGCCGCCAGGCCGAGGGTATGCCGACGAGCACCAGACTGGTTCCCACCATGGTGACCAGCAAAACTCCGAGCATCGTGCCGAGGACCGTCCCGCGCCCCCCGGTGACCGCCGCGCCGCCGAGCACCACGGCAGCCAACGCATCGAGCTCTGTCCCGACGATCGTGAACGGGTCCGCGGCCTGGTTGAGGGCCCCACTCATGATTCCCGCCAGCCCGGCGAGCGCCCCAGCCAGGACGAATGCACTGAAGTGGATCCGGGTGACGGAGACGCCGAGTCTGGAAGCAGCCTCGATGTTGTCACCGACGGCGTACAGGCTTCGGCCCCAGTTGGTCCGGCGAAGCGCCCAGGCAAGCACGACGGCGAGGACTAGAAGAACCAGTACGGCGGCGTGCAGCGATGCCTGACGGCCTGCCGACTCGACCGTGATCAGCTGCGTCTGGCCGAACTCTCGCATCTGCGCCGGGAGGACACGGATCCGCTCGGTTCCGACGAACGCCAGCAGGCCCCCCCGGAACAGCGTCAGCGTTCCGAGGGTCACGATCAACGACGGAAGTCTGAGCCAGGACACCAGGACCGCGTTGAAGAGACCGAAGCATGCACCGATCGAGCATGCGACGACCGCGGCGACGACGAAAGGTCCTTGGAAGTCCAGCTCGATGAGCGTCACCGTCGCGATGTACATCGATGCCACCGCAGTCGCGGACACGGAGACGTCGATGCCGGCGCCGATCAGGACGACGAGGAGTCCGAGGGCCATCAGGCCGAGGACCACCGAGCTGCGCGCTACACCGAACAGGTGCGCCATTGAGAAGAACTCCGGCGCCATACTGGCGAAGAGCAGCATCAACACGAGGATGACCGCGGCGAGGAGCGACTCGCGACTACCGAGAATCTTCCTCATCATGACCCGTCTCCCCTGTCGATGATGTCCAGCAGCTGATCCTCGTCGAGGTTCTCCGCGAGGCGACGCGCGACGACCCGCCCCTCGTGGATGAAGACGATGTCGTCGCTGACACTCAGCAGCTCGGCGGGCTCGTCGGAGATGACCAGCAGGGAGGTACCCTCATCCGCCACCTGCCGG
>JBOHDD010000121.1:0-2170 GCA_050699155.1 Nocardioidaceae bacterium | reverse complement strand
CCCGGCTTCACGTTCATGGACAGCCCGGGCAACGACCTGGAGTCGGTGGCCGGGCAGGTCGCCACCGGCTGCACGATGATCTTCTTCACCACCGGCAACGGCTCGATCACGAACTTCCCCTTCGTTCCGACGCTGAAGTTCGTCACCACGAGCGCGCGCTACCAGCTGCTCAGCCACGAGATGGATGTCGACGCCGGGCGATATCTCACCGGCACCCCGATGGCGGAGCTCACGGCCGAGGTCTTCGACCTGACCGTCCGCACGGCCGCCGGTGAGCCGTCTGCCGGGGAGGATGCCGGGCACAGCCAGGTCTCCATCTGGCGCGACTGGAAGCAGACCTACGCCCGGGAAGGCATCGCGGTCAGCCTCGACGGCAGGTCAGTGCCCTCGCTGGCCGACCTGCCCGAGGACGACCGTGACGCCGAGCTCGATGGTCTGCCCCTCGAGACACCCGCGGCCAACGTCGCGCCGGCCGGGCTGCCGACGTCCTGGACCGCCCTGGATGCGGACGGCCGACTGGGTTCGGAGCAGCTGGTGCTGCTGTTGCCTACCAGCCTCTGTTCGGGCCAGATCGCGCTGCGCCTGGCGGAGGAGGCGCAGCAGGCCGGCTGGCACGGCTCCGCCGCCTCGAGGGTCGTGGCCCTGCCGCACACCGAGGGCTGCGGGGTGAGCGGTGGCGCAGCCGAGGAGACGTACGCACGCACCATGGTCGGCTACCTGGCGCACCGCAACGTCCGGTTGGCGCTGCTGCTGGAGCACGGCTGCGAGAAGACGCACAACGACTACTTCCGCTCCCGTCTCGTCGAGGCAGGCCTGGACCCCGGTCGCTTCGGCTGGGCGAGCATCCAGCGCGACGGCGGGATCGAGGCGGTGTCCGGGCGGGTCCGCCACTGGTTCGAGCAGGCCACGGCTCCGCTGCAGCAGCCTCGCGAGGAACCCGGCAGTCTCGCCGACCTGGCGGTCGGGCTGGAGGCGCGTGGTCGGCTCGACCGCGCGAGCGCGGAGGCGCTCGCGCTGCTCGGTGGATGGGTGGTCTCCGCGGGTGGTACGGCGATGCTGTCGTCGCGCGGAGCCCTGCTCGCCGACGAGGCGTTCCGCCGGGTCGCGTTCGGCTCGTCGGACCCCGACATCGGTCCGACGCTTGCGCACGGGCAGCGTCCGGTGGCACCCGGCTGGCACGTCATGCGAATGCCGACGACAGACTGGATGGAGACCGCGACGGGAATGGGCGCCGGCGGGGCGCAGCTGTTGCTCGCCCACGTCGCGGGCGGCACCCTCTCGGCTCAGCGCTTCGTTCCGGTGGTCCAGGTAAGCGGTGACCCGGACACAGTGGAGCGGTTCGGCAGCGACCTCGACGCGGTCACCCGAGGGGATGCCGACGAGCAGGCGCGCACGATGCTCGGCACCCTGCTCGCGGTGGCCTCCCGTGAGCAGGCGTCGCGGGCCCAGGAGGCGGGCAACGTCGGCTTCCAGATCACCAGGGGGCTGCTCGGTACGTCGATGTGAGGACGACCGCAGATCTCGTCGACTGCACTCCCAGGAAGGCGGAACCACACAGATGCATCTCATCCGGTACCTGTCTGCGGACCAGGCGGTCCGCGTCGGCATCCGCGAGGGCGACGCGGTCACCGAGCTGACCGCGGTCGGCACCATCGCCGAGCTGCTCGCGCTGACCGCGTCGGAGCTCAGGTCGACGGTGGAGTCGGCCCTGAACGACGGACCGACCGCCGCCGTGCGTGAGGTCCGGGTGCTGCCCCCGCTCGACGGGCGAGGGGAGGTGTGGTGCGCCGGCGTGACCTATGAGCGTTCGCGTGGCGCCCGGATGGAGGAGACAACCGAGCAGTCGGTGTACGACCGGGTGTACGTCGCCGACCGGCCCGAGCTGTTCCCCAAGTCCGCGGCCTGGCGGCTGGTGACCGACGGTGAGCCGATCGGCATCCGGGTGGACTCCGGCCACGACGTACCCGAACCCGAGCTCGCGGTCGTGGTGAACCGGCACGAGGAGATCGTCGGCTACACGGTGTGCAACGACGTGAGCTCCCGGGCGATCGAGGGTGAGAACCCGCTCTACATCCCGCAGGCCAAGGTGTTCGCCGGTGGCTGCGCTCTCGCGGCGGGCATCCGGCCGGTCTGGGAGGTGGCCGACCCGGCGAGCCTGGACATCACGCTG
>JBOHDD010000120.1:0-4448 GCA_050699155.1 Nocardioidaceae bacterium | reverse complement strand
GTCCTGGCCGGCGTGGACGCCCGGCGCTGATCCGGGGATGCCGCTGCCCCGCCCGGCGGACCGGGCGGGGCAGCGGGACTGCTGGTGCTACTTGAGCGTCACGGAAGCGCCGGCGCTCTCGAGCTGCGCCTTGGCCTTCTCCGCGGCCTCCTTGTTGACCTTCTCCAGGACGGGCTTCGGCGCGCCCTCGACCAGCTCCTTGGCCTCCTTCAGACCCAGGCTGGTGAGGCTGCGCACCTCCTTGATGACCTGGATCTTCTTGTCGCCGGCGCCCTCGAGCACGACGTCGAACTCGTCCTGCTCCTCGGCGGCACCGGCGTCGGCACCGGCCGGCGCGACGGCCGCGGGCGCCGCGGCGACCGGAGCGGCCGCGGTGACGTCGAAGGTGTCCTCGAACTGCTTCACGAACTCGCTGAGCTCGAGGAGAGTCATCTCCTTGAACGCGTCCAGCAGCTCGTCGGTGCTGAGCTTCGCCATGGTCGGCGTCCTTCCGTGTTGCTGGGCACGTCGGCCCGGTTTCGGTATCGGGTGGGTGGTGACCGGGGCCTCAGGCCTCGGTGGACTCGTCGGCGGGTGCCTCGGGTTCGGTCCCCGCCTCCGCGGACCTGGCTTCGTGCAGCGCGGCCGCGAGGCGGGCGGTCTGCGAGAGCGGGGCCTGGAACAGCGAGCCGGCATTCTGCATGGATGCCTTGAGCACGCCCGCGAGCTTGGCGAGGAGCGCCTCGCGGGACTCGAGGTCAGCGATCTTGGCGATCTCGTCAGCGCTGAGCGTCTCGCCGTCGAGGACGCCTGCCTTGATGACGAGGGGTGAGTTGGCCTTGGCGAAGTCGCGCAGCCCTTTGGCCGCCTCCACCGGGTCGCCCTTGATGAAGGCGATGGCCGACGGTCCGGTGAGCAGGCCGTCGAAGCTGTCGACGCCCGCCTCCTTCACGGCGATCTGGGTCAGCGTGTTCTTCACCACGGCGTAGCTGGCGTTCTCACCGAGGGCTCGCCGCAGATCCTGCAGCTGCTTCACGCTGAGACCGCGGTACTCGGTCAGCACAGCACCTGCCGAGCTGCGGAACTCCTCCGCGAGCTCTGCGACGGCTGCCGCCTTGTCCGGCCGCGCCATGGGTCTCCTTCCGCACTTGCACGCTCTGTCTGCCTCGACCCGGCCCTGACATGAAGAAACGCCCACGCGCAGATGCACGGGGCGTTCGCCCACCCGACACGGGTCGGTGTGGTCCAGCGTCTCGTTCACCTGCGCAGGCCGCCCGCTCGTGCGGGTCCTTCAGCCACCCTTCGTCAGAAGCGCGGCAACCGGCGGTCTCTGGCTTTCCGGGCAAGGGTACGGCGCCTGGGCAGCCGGACACAAATCGGCCGACCCACGACGCCTCCCGCGCGTTGAGTGTGACGAGGACTGGTCGTCAGCCGGTGGCTCCCGAGCCGCTCATGCTGCCCAGGTCCGGCATGCCGGTGGTCTGCTTCGCCGGTGGCGCGGCGATGTCGACGGGCTCACCCCACTCGGAGATGTTCATCTCCACGCTGCTGCCCGCGACGTCCATGGTGAGCTTGCGAACCAGGTCGTCGCCGTCGACCCAGACGTCGTACTGCAGGGTCTTGGGCATCTGGCCCTGGGGGATCTGGCCGCCCATGCCCTGCGCCTGGAGAGCCTTCTGGGTGTCGACCGTCACGGAGTACTTCGTGGTCTCGACCCCGTCGATCTCCTGCGTGCCGTTCTGCTTGAGCTTGGTGGTGGCGTCGAAGGCCTTGAAGGTCTTGGACGGGTCGAGCTGGCTCAGCATCTGGTTGAACATCTTCGCGACGGGGTCCCCTGGGTTGGCCGCGTCGATCTCGATGAACTTGTCGCCCTGGCTCAGCCCGGGCATCTTCAGGTAGATCACCTTGTCGACCAGGATGAACCGAGCGTCGCCGCCGACCGCGCCACCGGTCAGGGTGAGATCGAAGGCGACGTCGTCCTTGGCCATGTTCATGTCGCCCGACATGGTCATGTTCTGACCCTGCGCGCCGATCTTGGCCTCCAGATGTGCGGTCTCGGCCTTCGACTGCGCACTGGCGACCTGGGTCGCGAAGTTGGCCTTGGTCAGGTCACTGCCGTCGGTGGCTGTGCCGCCTGAGTCGGCGCCGCAGCCGGCGGCCGCCGCGAGAGCGAGGGCGGCGACGGACGCGCCCAGTCGCTTGAGCTTCAAGATGAGACCCCCGGTAGGTCTGAGAGACGGGTACCCCTTCAGCGTACGGGACAGGTGAAACAGCCCCGCCAGCCGTGGGCCGAGCCCTGACCGGCCGGGTCAGGACTCGGAATCGTCAACGGTGATCCTGCGGGTGCGGTTCGGGTCGACCGGGACACCCGGGCCCATCGTGGTCGAGATGGTGATCTTGCGGATGTACCGGCCCTTTGCGCTGGCCGGCTTGAGCCGCAGCACCTCCTCCAACGCCGCCGCGTAGTTCTCCACCAGTTGTGTCTCACCGAAGGACGCCTTGCCGACGATGAAGTGCAGGTTGGCGTGCCGGTCGACGCGGAACTCGATCTTCCCGCCCTTGATGTCGCCGACGGCCTTCGTCACGTCAGGCGTGACGGTGCCGGTCTTGGGGTTCGGCATCAGTCCGCGGGGACCGAGGACGCGTCCGAGACGCCCGACCTTGCCCATCATGTCGGGGGTGGCCACGACGGCGTCGAAGTCGAGCCAGCCGCCGTTGACCTTCTCGATCAGCTCGTCACCGCCGACGTGGTCGGCACCGGCGGCACGCGCCTCCTCCGCCTTGTCGGCACTGGCAAACACGAGGACCCTGGCGGTCTTGCCGGTGCCGTGCGGAAGGTTCACGGTGCCACGGACCATCTGGTCGGCCTTGCGCGGGTCGACACCGAGGCGCATCGACACGTCGACGGTCTGGTCGAACTTCGAGGACGAGGCGTTGGACCTGGCCAGCCTCACGGCCTGCATCGGCGCGTAGAGCCTGTCCTTGTCGATCTTCTCGTCTGCGGCCCGGTAGGCCTTGCTGCGCTGCATCTCTGGTCTCCTTCGTTCTTGCACCAGGCTGTGGTCATGTGGGCGCTGCAGCTGCCCTGCCACGGTTGTCGGGTTTGTCGAGCCTGTCAGTCGGTGGTGATGCCCATCGAGCGCGCCGTACCCTCGACGATCCTCATCGCCTGGTCGACGTTGTTCGCGTTGAGGTCGGGCATCTTGGTCTCCGCGATCTCGCGCACCTGGTCCTTGGTGAGGCTGCCGACCTTCTCCTTGTGTGGCACCGCCGAGCCCTTGGACAGTCCCGCTGCCTTCTTGATCAGCTCGGCAGCCGGGGGTGTCTTGGTGATGAACGAGAACGAGCGGTCCTCGTAGATGGTGATCTCGACGGGTACGACGTTGCCCCGCATGGCCTCTGTCTCGGCGTTGTACGCCTTGCAGAACTCCATGATGTTGACCCCGTGCGGGCCGAGCGCGGTGCCGACCGGCGGCGCGGGCGTCGCCGCGCCGGCCTGCAGCTGCACCTTCACCAGGGCTGCGATCTTCTTCTTCTTGGGAGGCATGGTCCTTCGGGTCCTTATGGTTCGTTGCTGGGTGTGTTCGGCGGCGTGCGCGGGTGAGTGCCGGTCAGACCCGCTGGATCTGGCTGAAGCTGAGCTCGACAGGTGTCTCGCGACCGAAGATCTCGACAAGGGCCTTCACACGCTGCGCGTCGACGTTCATCTCGGTGATGGTCGCGTGCAGCGTGGCGAACGGGCCGTCGACGACCATGACCGAGTCACCCTCGGCGAAGTCGGCGACCTCGACCTTCTTCCTTGCCTTCGGCTGGTCGGGCTCGCCCTCAGCCGCCGCGGCGGCGACCTGCTCCTCCACGGCGGGCGCAAGCATCTTCTCGACCTCGTCGAACGTCAGTGGCACCGGCTGGTGGCTGTGCCCCACGAAGCCGGTGACCGAGGGGGTGTGCCGCACCGTCGACCAGGACTCGTCGGTCAGGTCCATGCGCACCAGGACATAGCCGGGGAGCACGGTACGGCGAACCAGCCGGCGCTGGCCGTTCTTGATCTCGGGGACCTCCTCCTGGGGCACGATCACCTCGTAGATGAAGTCCTCCATGTTCAGCGAGGTGATGCGGTTCTCCAGGTTGGCCTTCACCCGGTTCTCCATGCCGGAGTAGGTGTGCACCACGAACCAGTCACCCGGCTTCCCGCGCAGGGACTCGCGGAACTCCTCCATGGGGTCGGCCGGAGGCACGTCGACATCACCGGTCGCGGATGCATCCGGCGTCCCGTCGGCCGGGGCGGCCTCGGGCTCCACGGCAGACTCCACGGTGGTGGACTCGGTGGTGGCCCCGGTCACCCGCTCAGCCGCCGTCGCCTCGTCGTCCAGGGCCTCCGCGGGAGCTCCGAGGGTCTCCGTCTCCTCGTGGGCTCCGGCGTCGGACTGCGAAGCGAGAGGCTCGCCAAGCCCCTGGCCGGCCTCGGCTTC
>JBOHDD010000119.1:0-3604 GCA_050699155.1 Nocardioidaceae bacterium | reverse complement strand
GTGCGGTGGTGTCGGCGTTCGCGTTGATGCGGTTCGTGTCCGCGCTCGCAGGTGGCCGCATGGTCGACAGGTTCGGCGAGCGGGTGATCCTCAGCTCCGGGATCCTGATCGTCGCCGTGTCGACGGGCCTGGCCGGTCTGGCGTGGAGCTACGAGGCGCTGCTCGTGCTGCGCGGCATCGGCGGCGTCGGCAGTGCGATGTTCACGGTGTCGGCGATCGCGCTGCTGTTCCGGGTGGTCGGTGGCACCAGCCGCGGGCGGGCCACGGGGCTGTTCCAGGGCGGGTTCCTGGTCGGCGGGCTGGTGGGGCCGCTGTTCGGCGGGATTCTCACCGAGGTGTCACTGCGGCTGCCGTTCTTCGTCTACGCGGCAACTCTCCTGGTCGCCGGGGGGATCGCGATGGTCTTCCTCGCCCGCGCGCGGCTGCGGGATCCCGTCGGTGCTGACGGCGGGTCCGGTGATGACCCTGGGTCCGCCGATGACGGCCCCACCGATGACCCCTCGGCTGCCGGTGCCGGGACGGCAGTCGACGAACCGCCGCCCCTCGACGTACGCGCGGCCCTGCGACACCGGGCCTACCGGGCAGCGCTGGTCGCCAACCTGGGCACCGGGTGGGGACTGTTCGGGGTGCGGGTGAGCCTGATCCCGCTGTTCGTCACCGAGGCCATGCAGGCCGGTGTCATCTGGGTGGGGGTGGGGTTCGTCTGCTCCTCCCTCACCCACGGCGCGTTGCTGCTACCGGCGGGCCGGTACGTCGACCAGGTCGGCCGCCGACCCGCCATGGTGCGGGGTGGGCTGGTCGCGGGCGTCGCGATGCTGCTGGTGGTGTTCTCGACGGCGATCCCGGTGTACCTGCTGGCGATGCTGATGTTCGGTGCCGGCAGCGCCTATCTGGGCACCGGACCGGGTGCCGTCGTCGGAGACCTGATGCGCGGCGGTCGCGGCGGCAAGGTGGTCGCGGTGTTCCAGATGTCGTCGGACCTCGGTGCGATCCTGGGCCCCCTCGTCACCGGGGCGCTGGCCGACGTGCTGTCCTACGGTTGGGCGTTCGCCGTCACCAGCGCGGTCCTGTTCGTCGGCGTACTCATGTCTGCCCGGATGCCCGAGACCCTGGAGCGCGAGACTCCGGCGACGTGACCGCCTGCGAGGGTCAGGCGTCGAGGTCCTGCTCGACGAGGTCGGCCACCTTCGCCAGGGCGGCCTCGTCGTCGCCGGACACGACGACCTCGTCGCCGAGCTTCGCGCCCAGCGTCATGATCATCAGCGCAGAGCCGGCGTCGACCGGGGCACCACCCGCGATCGCGATGGTGACGGCTGCGCCGGAGGCGCTCGCAGCCTCGGCGATCAGCGCCGCCGGACGGGCGTGCAGTCCGATCCGGGAACCGACGGTCACGGTCTTGCTGGGCATGTGCTTCTCCTCATCCCGGTGCCGTCCTCAGGCGGTGACGGGCTCGGCGGTACGGCTGCGGCGGTGGCCGGCCTCCTCGAGAAGGATGACGCATCTGCCGGATGACCGCCCTGCCACCCCGACCACAGCCGGGACCGGACCAGCCGGACGCAGCGGACGACAGCGCGCCGGACCCGCGCGGCTAGAGTCGACGCCACGACGCAGGTCGCACCGGTTGGAGGCAGCAAGCATGACCACGTCCAGCGCGGACAACCTGGTGCCACCGCGCAGCACCCTGCGCGGCACGCCCGTGGTGCCCGGTGTCGGGTGGGGGCCGGTGGTCCGGCCGAGCCGTGCTCCGGTGCTGCCGGACCCGTCCACCGCTGGCACCGTCTCCGAGCCCGACCGTGCCGCCGAGCTCGAACGGTTCCAGCAGGCCGCGGACTCCGTGGCTACCGGCCTGGAACGCCGCACCGCTCACGCCTCCGGGGCGGCGGCGGAGGTGCTGACGGCGACCGCGACGCTGGCGCGTGACCGGGGACTGACCGGCCTCGTCCAGCAGCAGACCAGCGGTGGCGCTGCCGCCGAGGTGGCGACGGTACGCGCGATCGACCAGCTCGAGACGATGTTCCGCTCCGCCGGTGGCCTGATGTCCGAGCGGGTCACTGACCTGCGCGACATCGGCGCCCGCGTGGTCGCGCAGCTCACCGGCCAGCCCGAGCCGGGCGTGCCGACACCGGACGAGCCGTCCGTGCTGCTCTCCGACGACCTCGCACCCGCGGACACCGCCGGGCTGGACCAGAGCCGCATCCTCGCCATCGCCACCACGCTCGGCGGCCCCACCAGCCACACCGCGATCATCGCGCGCCAGCTCGCGATCCCCTGTGTGGTCGCGGTGGGCGGGCTCGACTCGGTGCCCGCGGGCGCGAGCGTTCTCGTCAACGGGACCACCGGCGAGGTCGAGGTGTCCCCGGACTCCGACGTGGCGGCAGGCCGGGTCGAGGCCGCGCGGTTGGAGCAGGAGCGGTCGGCAGCCTGGACCGGGCCCGGCCGCACCCGTGACGGTCACGGAGTCGACATCCTGGCCAACGTGCAGGACGGCGCAGGGGCCCGTGCGGCTCGTGCGGCACCGGTGGTGGGAGTCGGGCTGTTCCGCACCGAGCTGTGCTTCCTGGGCCGGGCCACCGAGCCCTCGGTGGAGGAGCAGGCCGACGTGTACGCCGAGGTGTTCTGCGCCTTTCCCGGCCAGAAGGTCGTCGTCCGCACCCTCGACGCCGGCTCGGACAAACCCCTCGAGTTCGTCGGCACCCCCGACGAGGCCAACCCGGCGCTCGGGGTGCGGGGCCTGCGCGTCGGCAGGGCCAATCCCGGCATCCTCGACCGGCAGCTCGACGCCATCGCCGCCGCCGCCCAGCGATGCTCGGCGCTGGTGTGGGTGATGGCGCCGATGGTGGCGACGGTGCATGAGGCGCGGTGGTTCGCCGAACAGGTGCGCGGCCGTGGCCTGACAGCCGGGGCGATGATCGAGGTCCCGTCCGCGGCCGTGCACGCCGACCGGATGATGCGGCACCTCGACTTCGTCTCCATCGGCACCAACGACCTCAGCCAGTACACGATGGCGGCGGATCGGATGTCGTCCGAGCTCTCGGTCCTGACCGACCCATGGCAGCCGGCCGTGCTCGACCTGGTCGGGCGGGTCGGGTCCGCCGGAGCGACGGCCGGCAAGCCCGTCGGCGTCTGCGGGGAGGCGGCGGCCGACCCGCTGCTGGCCTGCGTGCTGGTCGGTCTCGGTGCCACCTCCCTGTCGGCCGCCGCCCCCGCGGCCGCGACCGTGGGTGCGCGGCTGGCCGGGGTGGACTTCGGGGCCTGTCGGGCTGCCGCCGACGCCGCACTGACCAGCGACGACCCCCAGCAGGCGAGGGAGATCGTGCGCTCGCAGCTCCAGGAGGCCTGACACGCGCCTCCTTCCGCCGACGAAGGGCGGGAAAGAAGGCGAAAAGGCCCTAGAGTCCGGTGATCGGGTCGATACTTGTCGTGACATCCGCCCACCCGCCATCGGAGGACCACCCATGGCGCCTTCGACCGCCGTGACGGCCTCGGTCGCCAGTCGCGCGTTCGACGGCTTGGTGGTGGCGCTGGGGCTGCTGATCTCCGCCGCCGCTGTCGCGATGCTCGTCGCCGAGGGGTGGACTGCGTCCTGGCTCTACCTGCTGAGCGT
>JBOHDD010000118.1:0-2121 GCA_050699155.1 Nocardioidaceae bacterium | reverse complement strand
GACTCCTCGACGGTGATCACGCCGTCCTTGCCGACCTTGTCGAAGGCCTGCGAGATCAGGTTGCCGATGTGAGAGTCGCGGGCCGAGATCGTGGCGACCTTGGCCATGTCGTCGGTGCTGTCGACCTCGCGGGCGAACTCCAGCAGCTTCTGGGAGACGGCCTCGACGGCCGCGTCGATGCCGCGCTTGAGGCTCATCGGGCTGGCGCCGGCCGCGACCGCACGCAGGCCCTCGTGGACCATGGACTGGGCGAGAACGGTCGCGGTGGTGGTCCCGTCACCGGCGATGTCGTTGGTCTTGGTGGCGACTTCCTTGGCCAGCTGGGCACCGAGGTTCTCGAACGGGTCGTCCAGCTCGACCTCACGCGCGACGGTCACACCGTCGTTGGTGATGGTCGGGGCGCCCCACTTCTTGTCGAGCACGACGTAGCGGCCCTTGGGACCGAGCGTCACCTTCACGGTGTTGGCGAGGGCGTCGACGCCGCGCTCGAGCGCGCGACGGGCGTCCTCGTCGAACTCCAGGATCTTGGGCATGGGGTTTGCTTTCCCTTCACGACATCGCCCCGAGGGCCCCGGGGGGCCGCCCGGGGCGGTGTCAGTTGCTCTTCGTTGGGATGGGTGAGGACGGGCCTGGGCGGCGACGCCTCACCGGGGAATCACTTCTCGATGACCGCGAGGACGTCGCGGGCGGAGAGGATGAGGTAGTCCTCACCGTCGTACTTGACCTCGGTGCCGCCGTACTTGCTGTAGATGACCTTGTCGCCGACGGACACGTCGAGCGGGATGCGCTCGGCACCGTTTTCGTTGAAGCGGCCGGGCCCGACAGCGAGGACCTCGCCCTCCTGGGGCTTCTCCTTCGCGGTGTCCGGGATGACCAGACCGGATGCCGTGGTCTGCTCGGCCTCCAGGGCCTTGACGACGATCCGGTCCTCGAGCGGCTTGATGCTGACCGACACTTGTCGACCTCCCCTTTCAAGGGACGAGAGAGGTTGCAGGGACGTGGCGATCCGGCGCACGTCGTCGCGGGTGCCGTGGACCTGATCGCGCTGGCACACTCAAGGTGAGAGTGCCAGTGGCAAATCTATGCGGTCATTAGCACTCGGTCAACCCGAGTGCCAAGCCCGTTCCGCGTGGCCCGATCCACCAGAATGCCACTGTGCGTGTGGACGTGTTCCAGGACCTGCTCTCCGACGTCGGGCAGCGGCTGCTGGCCGAGGCTGCACAGGAGTACGACGGCACGGGCGCGCTCGCCCTCGGTACCCGGCTGAGGCGGCGGTACGACCCGGACCTGGTGGCGGCGGCCCTGGCCCAGCTCGACCTGCGACGCAGGGCGGTGCCCAAGTTCGGTACCGAGGACGCTGCCCGGATGTACTTCACCTCGGAGGCGCTGGAACAGGCCACGTCGTCGAGCGTGGCCGCACACCGGGCCGGCAGGATGCGCGGCGCCGGTCGACGTCTGGCCGACCTGGGATGCGGCATCGGCAGCGACCTGGTGGCCGCCGCCCGTGCCGGCCTGACGGTGACCGGGGTCGAGCGCGACCCGCTGCGTGCCGAGGTCGCGCGGGCCAACCTCGCGGCGCTCGGTCTGCCCGGCACCGTGGTCGAGCAGCGCGCCGAGCAGGTCGACCTGGCCGCCTTCGAGGTGGTCTTCGTGGACCCGGCCCGTCGTGATGCGCGCGGGCGGCTCTTCGACCCTGCGGCGTACTCCCCGCCGTGGGCGTTCGTGCAGCAGGTCCTGGGCACCCGAACCGCCTGCGTCAAGGTCGGCCCCGCGATCCCGCACCGGCAGGTCCCTGCCGGTGTGGAGGCGGAGTGGGTCAGCGAGCACCGCGAGGTCAAGGAGGCGGCGTTGTGGTCCGGCCGGCTGGCCACCGCCCGGCGTCGTGCGAGCCTGTTGCCCGCTGGCCTGACCCTGATCGAGACGGGTGCCGAAGCCGCCGTCGCACCGGTGGGCGCCTTCCTCTACGAGCCCGATCCCGCGATCATCCGGGCCGGGCTCGTCGCCGAGCTGGCCGACGAGCTCGAGGCCGGGCTGGTGGACCCGCGGATCGCCTACCTGACCGCCGACCGTCGAGTCCGGACGCCGTACGCACGCTGCTTCAGGGTGGTGGAACGTCTGCCG
>JBOHDD010000117.1:0-14583 GCA_050699155.1 Nocardioidaceae bacterium | reverse complement strand
GGTGGGCATGGCGGCCGAGGGTCTCCACGGTGGTCGCGCCGGGGCGGGTCCACTGCGGCACGGGGCGGCTCGTCGGACCCCACGTGGCGTTCCCGTCCGCGTCCGAGCGCCAGAACCAGCACGGGCTGCCCCCTCGGGCCAGCCCTCGGGGTTGTCCTCCCACGCCTCGCCGCGGCCGTAGGGAGTCATGTCGAGCATCCCCAAGGACCCGTTGATCGGCTCGTTGCCCCGGCCCGTCGTGGAGTAGGTGAGGAACACCCGGTCGCCGTCGCGCAGGAAGCAGGTAATGTACCCCATTTCGCCACCGACCGGCGCGTCCACGTCGCGCACCGAGTACCAGGGCTCGGCGTAGCCCATGAACTCGACGTAGGGAGCTACCTCGTCCCAACGACCTGTGGTCAGGATGGCGAACGAGACGCCGCGGGCGTTGAGGTAGACGGCGTCCTGCGCGTGCCAGGCCGTGGTGGTGCAGCCCTCGCACTGCCCCTGGTACGGCGCTCCGTCGTACCACATGTGCTTGTAGACCACGAGTTCGTCGCGGCCCTGGAACAGGTCCAGGAACGGAACCGGGCCGTCGGGCCCGGTGAGCTCGACCGTCCCGTCGAGCTCGGTCATCGGCAGCCGGCGGCGGGCCGCGGCGATGGCGTCGCCCTCGCGGGTGTGGGCCTTCTCGCGGACCAGCAGCTCGTCACGAGCCGCCTGCCAGGTAGACAGGTCGACAACTGGCGGGCGGCCTGGCAGGGCGGTGGTCGGGTCGTCCGGCGTGGCCGTCATGGTGTCCTCCGTGGTGTCTCGTGCCGGGCAGCGTCGTACGACGTCGTCCTAGTACGGTCACCAGAACAGACTCGCGACCCGGCCTGAACTCATCGCGGCAGAGACGCCCTCGGCCGGGCCTGCACGGACCACGTCGACCCGACCCGTTCACAGCAGCCCCGCTCCACGAGATCACACGTGTGGTCGGGACGGTCACATGACGTTTACCAACCGCGCGTGGAGTCTCGATGCCCCCACGCTCAAAGTGCCCTTTGAACTGCTCGTGCGCGGCAGGAGCTCACGGGTGCTCGTACCGGTCGCCGGGCCGAGACCGGTTCAGCTGAACCGTTCCTGGTCGGTCAGTCGGTGGCTCAGGTATGGGGCTAGGCTCGGTACAGAGATGGTCCTCACGAAGACTGGCGGTGTTTGGTGAACTTTGCCCGAGAGCGTGAGGGACGCGTTGCGCTAGTCGCGCCAGATAGTTGATGGACTCTGCTGGCTCGAGCGCCTCTGCGCTGAGCCTGTCGAACAGCTCCACATAGCCCGCGACATCTTCGGCCGCGGACAGGTACACGTCGGTCGTCATGGTCTCGATCAAAACGGTCCTAGGCGTTCTCTCAGCACGAAAGTCATAGATCAGAAAGGGCGACAACGCGACTGCATCAGCCCCTCCCATGGGCAGCACCCGGACCGACACCGTGGCAAGCTCTGCACGAGCGACGATGTGGCGAATCTGCCCCCGCATCACCGATGGCGAACCCGGCCATGTGCCGGAGCAGTGGGGGCCACCCGTGGCGTCTGTCAACGGCGCCGTTGACCGCTCTCTAGCGCGTGAGTGCAAGTGCGGCTTCCAATATGGCTCTCCAGGGCAAGTCTCGGACCGGCGGCGCGGTGCGCGGCTCATACAACGGCCAGACTGCGTCGCCGTAGATGAGTCGAACGCCCGCTGCCCTCAACAGTTCGAGATGGCCGTTCCAGGCCGGTTGTCTTGCGTGCGCGGCGTTGATGCGTGGGAAGACCACCATCGATGTAGTGCCGACGTTCTCGCAGAGAACGGTCAGAGCTTGGTTGTCAGCGATGCCGAGGGCGAGTTTCGCGACAGGGTTCGCGGTCGCCGGTGCCACGACGAATGCGTCGACGGGCGGATGGGGGCTCTCGTCGTTCGGAAGACGAGGAGTTGAGCGAACTGGCAGGCCCGTGGCGTTCTCGAGCTCCTTGATCTCATCGCACTCGAGTAGCCAAGCGTGAGCGGCGGGTGTAAGGACGACCGAGGCCGTGCAGCCATGCTCGATGAGCGGCTCGACCAATCCGGATCTTAGGCTCTGCAAGCCACCGGCGGCGCACCCAACAACGCCCACGCTGGGGGAGGTTTTACCCATCAGACTGCCCGGCAGCGTTCGGCAAGACCCAGCAGCGACGAGTCCTTGGAGCTGGCGGTGATCGGTGCCCGGCGGTACATGGTGCGCACTGTCTCCCTTGCCGACGCGCTGTGTCGAACGAACTGCGGAGACGCTACTCGGCGGTCAACAACTCGGACAGTGCGTGAACGTCGCGGGTGTGTCAGTAGTTCGCATCCTCGCCTAGCTGATCGGCGAGGCCTGAGGCTCGCCGCAGCAGTCCACTCGTCGTGCTGCGGTCTTGGTTGCGGGCCGATGCCACAGCAGTGCGCAGGTGCAGCATGCCAGCGAGACTCGTCATTTCGGCTCGTGTTGACGAGCCGACTCCGAATCGGAGTTCATTTGAGTCTCGACCTCATTCAGGTAAGTCTGCACGGCAACCAGCAGACTCCGGGCGAACGCGAGCTCCACGGAGCCAGCCTGCTGGTTACTCCACCCACCCATGGTGAGGTGGGCGGATGGAGTACGTACCGTCAGGATCGGACCCCTGTCAGCGTATGTGTGGCACCCGGCTCTGCTGTACCGCTCGATTCGTACGTTGACGTTGGTCGTCGCGATATCCATCACTGTCTCCTCGAACGACTCACCCGGATGGAATGGCCGCCGATGCTGGCGGAAGGTCATCGTGGCCTCTCATCCCACGCGTTGACTCAGCAGATGGTGGGAATTCCAGCGCCCGCGGGGCGACCCGATGAGCGGGTGAGACCGCAAAGCACTCGCCGGCTGGGAGCCAGCAGGGGATGTCAAGCGGACGCCGGAATGCCTTGCAAACCACTCTGCATCTGATCGCCTGCCGAGGCCAGGGAACAAAGCCGGAAATACATCGACATAATCCGCAACCCAAGGGTCTGACCTGGGGTAACATGTCCCCACCTTGTTGCTGGTGCCCTGGGAGACAAATCGTCATGCGGCGGGCCGCCCTCGTCCGAACGCGCAAGAGGGCAGGGTTCAGCCAGGAGTCCCTGGCTGCGGCCCTTCATGTTGACCCGAGTTCCGTCAGCAACTGGGAACGCGGCAGGACCGAGCCGGTCGCTTTCAAGCGGCCGAAGCTTGCGGCGCTATTGGGGATCAGTGACGAGGGTCTTGAAGACCTGCTCAACGGCCCGCGCTCGTACCAGATCAGCACCGGTGACACGGCCGACCTCTCGATTGACCGGTTGCGATGCGACTTGGAGCATGTGCAACGAGATTACGATGTCGTTCCGTCGACCTACCTGCTCGCAACAGCGTCTCGTACCCACGAACGGATCAGCGCCCTGCTGGGGCAGGCATCCTCCGCGCGCCGACGGCGAGAGGCACTGGCCCTTCAGGCCGACAGCGCGATCTTCATGGGACAGTTGGTCTGGGACGCCTCACAGCGACAGGATCACAGGTCGCCACGTGTGTATTTCGACCAGGCAGTTCGGGCGGCGCGCCGTACGGGAGACAGGGTTACCGAGGCATATGCCACGCTGCGGATCAGTTATCTCGCGCTCTACGGCGACAAGGTCGTCGCCAGGGGACTTGGCGACGCGCAACAAGCGGCGGACATCGCTCGTGGAGCAAGCCCGGCGATGAGGGGCCTGGCCGTATTGCACGTCGCCGAGGCGAACGCCATGCTCGGACGGCGGCGTGACTGCGACCATGCCCTTGGTGACGCTCGGGACCAGTTCGCCCTGATTCACGACCTCGACATCGCGGCGGAGTACCTAACCCCTGCCGAGCTGGACCGCATGGCGGGATCCTGCTACCTGTTTCTCGGGCTGCACCATCAGGCCGAAGAGGCGCTGCGATCAGCGGCGACTGCCCTTCAGCACAAGGCCAAGTCCCAATCGATCGTGCTTGGGAACCTTGCACTCGCCTATGTCCAGCAAGGGGACCTTGATGGAGCAGCCCAGACGCTACACCGCACAATCGACGTGCTGCAGACTTCCCGCGGCGGGGGTGGACTCACGCTGGCCTTCGAAGCCGGCCGCAGACTCACCACCTGGCGTCAGGAAACCATGGTGCAGGAGTTGCACGAGCGGTTGTTCACACTGATGGCCAAGCCCTGAGTGGTAGACGTGACGATGGACGTTGAGGTGAGCAAGGCAGAGGTTCGCGAGCGGGTCTGGACATCACTCGACCAAGCTCGGGCCGTCGATCCACCCGGAGCCGCCGGCCATATCCCAAAGTTCGTCGGCGCCGACCTTGCCGCCCGGCGTCTAGCCGCACTCGATATCTGGCGGAACGCTCATGTCATCAAGGCCAATCCCGACAAGGCGCAGCTCCCAGTACGGCAGGCAGCCCTGCGCGACCACAAGTTGCTGTACGTCGCGGTACCGCGCATCGCGACCAGCAAGCCGTTCTACTTGCTTGACCCGTCCGAGGTAGCAGTGGATGCGGCAGCCAGTAGGCGCGCGGATGCAGTAGCACCGACCGTCGGTGTGACGGAGATGCACGCAGTCGACATCGTCGTTTGTGGCACGGTTGCGGTTGATCGCCGCGGAGTCCGCATCGGCAAAGGCGCTGGCTTTTCCGATATCGAGATGGGGCTGCTCGCAGAAGGCGGTCTGCTCGGACCATCCACGACGATTGTCACTACCGTGCACCAGGTCCAGGTTGTCGACGACGACCTCCCCGAAACCGACCACGACTTCCGCGTCGACCTGATCGTGACGCCGAACGAGGTCATCACGTGTGCGCCCTCACCCCGGCCATCCGGGATCATCTGGGAGCACCTGAACCCGGAGAAGATCAGGTCGATCCCCGCGCTCGCAGCGAAGCAACGGTAGCCAGCCGTCTCGGAGCGGACCTTGGGCGAACGGCGGCAGGAAAGCCGTGCGGGAGCGTCTTGTCGGAGGTCGGTTTTACATTCGCGGCATGAGTCGAGACAGCACGACCGGCGCTTCGAGCCACAGCTCCGGCGGCAAGACCATGCGGCTCCGCTATCCGGGCACCTGCCGCATCTGCGGCCGGGCCCTCAGCGCCGGCACGCGGGCGGTTTACGAGCGCGCCGGCCGGACGGTCCGATGTGTCGACGAGTGCTCACCAGCCCCAGGAAGCCCCGACCCTGAGACCACCGACGCGGGGCTGGCGGGCGCGTCGGCCCGACGCGAGCACGCGCGACGCAGGGCCAGGCGGGAGACCCAGGTGCGCACTGCCCACCCGCACCTGGGTGGCCTCATCCTCAGGCTCACATCCGATCCGCACACCACCAAGGCCTGGGAGACCGGTGCCGAGGGTGAGGAACGGCTAGGGCGGCGACTCGACGGACTGGCCTCACCAGACCTGCGTGTCCTGCATGACCGGCGGATCCCCGGCACCCGCGCCAACATCGACCACCTCGTCATCGGCCCCAACGGCGTCTTCGTCGTCGACGCCAAGAAGTACCGCGGGCGACCTCGGCTGAAGTCCCGTGGTGGCATCATCGGCCCGCGGGTCAACACCCTGACCGTGGGCAAGCGCGACTGCACCAAGCTCGTCCCCGGCGTACGCCGACAGGTCAGGACCGTTCGAGCAGCCCTCGACGACGAGAAGACACCTGCAAACCTCAAGGTGCACGGGGTGCTGTGCTTCATCGACGCCGACTGGGGTCCCGTGCGTCGGGCCAGGAACGCCGGGGGTGTCCAGATCCTCTGGCCGAGGCGGCTCGCCGCGCGGGTACGGCGACGAGGCCCCCTCACCCGGGCAGACGTCGAGCTGCTGCACGGTCAGCTCGCCCAGGCGCTCCCCCAGGCGTAGCCGGCGACGACGGATCCCGCCGGATCGAGCGCGCCGGCGTTGCGAAACCGGACGCGTACCCTTGCGGCCATGACTCTCCTCGTCGCGGCGCCCGGCAGGACCGAGCTCCAGCTCGAGCACCTCCTGCTCGACGTCAACGGCACGCTGGCCGACCGCGGCCAGCTCCTCGACGGCGTCGAGCCGCGGCTGCGGGAGCTGCGCTCGGTTCTGGACATCCACATCATCTCCGCCGACACGTTCGGCACCATCGACGAGATCGCCGAGCAGCTCGGCGGCCTGCCGGTCGAGCGGATCTCCAGCGGCAAGGACAAGTCCGCCTTCGCCACCAGGCTCGACCCAGCCACGTGTTCGGCGATCGGCAACGGGGCCAACGACGAGCAGATGCTCACCACCGTCGCCCTTGGGTTCGCCGTGCTCGGACGCGAGGGCGCCGCTCCCCGGACCGTGGCCGCCGCCGACGTCGTGGCCACCTCGGTGCTCACCATCCTCGACCTGCTGCTCGACCCCAAGGCTCTGGTCGCCACGCTTCGGACCTGAGGGCTCGGCCGCACCGCCACGCCGGGCTCCGCGTGACGTTGATAACGACCGCCCCACAACGGCGGGGTTTCTGATCGAAGTCGAGCCGCGAGTAGTGCATCATTGGGTCGGCGTTCGCCTCTCGCGGGGCTACAGATAGCAGCGTCGCCGACGGCCGCTGGGGCCGTCGGAACGTCTCGGGACGATGGGGAAGAGTGAAGCGGACCAGGGCTGGGGTACTCCGGCGGCTGATGCTGCCGATGGTGCTGGCGACCGCCGCAGCGGTCCTCGTCGTACCTCCTGCTCAGGCCAGCGAGCGCCCTGCTCGGGCCTCGGAGCAGTCCGCGCCCCCGGGCATGCGGATGCCGGCGTGCGGCGCGCTCCCGGTGGTCGCCCACCGCGGCCACAGCCACGGGCACACCGAGAACACCGTCAGAGCCTTCCGGTCGGCGGTCCACTCCGGCGCCGAGTCGGTCGAGACCGACCTGCGTACGTCGGCCGACGGCAAGCTGGTGCTGATGCACGACAGCACCCTCGGGCGTACGACGAGGGAGCGGGGGCGCATCCACATGCTGACTGGCCATGAGATCCACAGCGCTCGCACCAACGACGGTCAGCGGGTGCCCTACGGCGAGGCCATCCTCCGCTTCCTGCACAACCACGAGCGGATCGTCGGCATCATGGAGATGAAGTCGCTGACCCGCGGGAGCACGATCCGCCTTCGCCGCAAGATCATCGACTACGGCGTGATGAGCCGGGTGATCGTGACCGGCCGGCGCACCAAGGACCTCAGGCGCGCGAAGCGGATCATGCCGCACGTGCGCCGCCAGCGGCTGACCTGGTGGCCGGTGCGGCCGAGGAAGACCGCCCACTATGCCGACGGCGTGGTCATACCTCTGCACCGGCTCGACGAGGGCCGGGTCAGGCGCCTCCAGGCCGCCGGGCTGAGGGTGACCGCGATGGCCTCGAACCGGAGCAGGTCCCGCAGGGAGATGGCCGAGATCGGCGTGGACGCCGTGTCCAGCAACAACATCCCCGGGTTCGTCGAGCACTGCCGTACCCCCGTGCCCATCCCGAAGCCGTACGCCGACAACCGGCGCCCGCCGAGGGGGCTCGGCGCGGCGCCGCCGATCTCGGACTACACCGCCAGCAGGCTCGGGGTGACCTGGGTCGCGCTCACCATTCCGCAGTATCTCGCTGTCTGAGGCTCCGGCGCCGTGTGTCCGGGGCCTTTCCGGCGAAAGCGGCGTACGCCTCATTGCGCAGACAGGTGCCGGGCAGACCACGTAATCTGGACGGCCGGAGGTTTTGCACATGCACCGTCTCAGGGTTTCGGCGCTGTCAGCAGCCATGCTGATGGCGCTGACGAGCGCGTGCAGCGTGTCGATGAGCGCTCCGCCGGAGGAGAAGCCCAGAGCCGCTCAGCCGTCGGTTCCGACGCCGACGTCCGCCTTCCCCACCCAGCGCCCCAGGTCTGCCCCGCCTGCGGAGAAGTCCGTGCCGATCGCCCGCGGGATGGTGTTCGGCAAGGCGGGCCGGGAGGTGTCGGTCCAGGCGGTCTCCGACCAGGTGGTGCACTCCAAGGAGTGGCAGCAGATCTCGAGGATGCGTGACCGCGTCGAGGAGATCGCCAAGGAGCTCCAGGGCAAGGTGCCGCAGGCGCAGGCCGAGCTCACCGGCACCAGCGCCGACTTCGGGACGTTCACCTACACCTACTCCGCCGACGGCAGCATCCAGCCCGACCCGGCCTGGGTGTCGGAGTACATCCGCACCGACACGGTCCCGATCCTCGGCTCCGTCACCTGCCACAAGCTGATGCTGCCCCAGCTGCGCGCGGCGCTGCAGCAGGTTGTCGACGCCGGGCTGAGCAGCGCCATCCACCCCGAGGAGTACGGCGGCTGCTACGTCCCGCGCTTCATCGCCAGTGACCCCGGCAACCCGGTGTCACTGCACACCTGGGGCATCGCGCTCGACCTGAACGTCCCGGGCAACCAGCGCGGTGTCGCCGGCGAGATCGACCGCCGGGTGGTGGCGATCTTCAAGAGCTGGGGCTTCGCCTGGGGCGGCGACTGGGACTACACCGACCCGATGCACTTCGAGCTCGCCCGCCTCTACTGACCCACACCCGCCACGCCGCGGATCGCGTGTGATCATCGTTGGCGTCATGAACCGCCGCGGGCTTGCTCCCTATCTCACCCCCAGGATGCTCGGCCTGCACGTCCTCGCCATCGCCCTGGTGGTGATCATGACCTTGATGGGCCTGTGGCAGATGGGCGCCTACGGCGAGCGGCAGGAGCTCTCCGCCGCCCAGACGGCCAACGCCGACCCGGTCCCGCTCGACCGGCTGCTGCGCCCCGACCAGGCCTTCACCGCGGAGGCGCACGCGCGTCCGGTGGTCGTCGAGGGCGAGTACGCCGACGAGCAGGTCCTGGTCTCCCGCGGAGCTCGCCCGCCCTGGCTGGTCACGCCGCTGGTCACCGGCACCGGCTCGTCGATCCTGGTGGTGCGCGGTCTCGCGGACCCCGGCCGGCAACGGGCCGGCCCCGCGCCGCCGCTCGGCAGGGTCCGGGTCGTCGGGTCGCTCCAGCCGTCGCAGGCGCGCGGCGTCGATGACGACCTGGGCGACGACCGGGTGCCGGCCCTGAGCACGGCGCAGCTCGTCGGCGACCTCGGCTCCGACCTCTACAGCGGGTACGTCGTGCTCACCGACCAGACCCCATCCTCGACCCTGCCCGAGGCGACACCGCCACGGCCGGACTCGTCGTTCACCGCCGGACTGCGCAACCTGATGTACGCCCTGCAGTGGTGGCTGTTCGGCGGCTTTGTGATCTTCGTCTGGTGGCGCGTGGTCCGCGACGAGCCTCGGGTAGCGTGACGGCGTGGCACTAGCACTCACCCGTTACCGCGTCATGGCCTACATCGTGGGCGTGCTGCTGATCGTGCTGATCTGCATCGGCGTACCCCTGAAGTACCTCTTCGCCCACGGCACGGAGCCACAGGCGATCGGCGAGTGGATCACCACCTACCTCGGCGTCGCCCACGGCTGGCTCTACATGATCTTCCTGGTGATGGCCGCCCTGCTCGCGCGGCGGGCGCGCTGGCCACTCGGCTTCACCGCAGTCACCCTGGTCCTCGGCACGGTTCCCGTCCTGTCCTTCGTCGGCGAGCACCGCGCGACCGCGCGCGTGCGTCAGCAGATGGCGACCGAGGACCAGACCGAGCGCGCGAGCGCCAGCGCCTGACGGACGGCAGATCGTGCCCGCGCCCGAGCAGGGGCCAATCCCCCGGACCGCCTTCGTGCTCGGTGGCGGCGGCATGCTCGGTGCCGCCGAGGTCGGCATGCTGCGTGCCCTGCTCGAGCACCGGGTCACGCCCGACGTCGTCATCGGCACCTCCGTCGGAGCGCTGAACGGCTCCCTGACCGCCGCCGGTCCGCTGACCGACGTCGTCGAGCGGCTCACCGCGCTCTGGAAGGCCGCCGCCACCGGCCGGCAGGTGTACGGCGACAGGACGCATCGACGCCTCGGCCGGGTGATGCGCACCGGCACCCATCTGTACTCCTCCGCGCCGCTGCGTGCGGCGCTCGAGTACGAGCTCGGCGACCTGACGTTCGACCGGCTGCCGATCCCGTTCCAGTGCTGTGCGGCCAGCATCGAGCGTGCCGCCGAGCACTGGTTCACCAGCGGTGTCGTGGTGGACGCGGTGGTCGCCTCCGCCGCCGTACCCGGTCTGCTGCCGCCGGCGGAGGTCGACGGCGAGCACTACCTCGACGGGGGCATCGTCAACTCCATCCCGGTGGGGCGCGCGGTCGAGCTCGGGGCTCGCCGGATCTACGTGCTGCAGGTGGGGCGGATCGACCGGCCGCTGTCGGCTCCGCGGCGGCCGTGGGAGGTGGCGCGGGTGTCATTCGAGATCGCCCGTCGCCATCGGTTCGCCCGGGAGATGGCGGCGCTGCCGGAGGGGGTGGAGGCGTACGTGCTGCCCGCCGGAGGTACGTCCGCGCGCGACGACCTGCTGCTCGCACACCGCGACTTCTCCTCGGTGCAGAAGCGGATCGACCGCTCGTACGAGGCGTCGATGGAGTACCTGCGTGATGTCCCGAAGGCGACCTAGGGCGAGCGCGTCATGAAGACCGGGTTCCATTGGCTGCGCCGGCTCGTGCTCGCACCGGGCGTGGTCCTGCTGACGGTGCTCCTGGTCACCACGATCCCGGTCTGGGTGCTGGCTGCCGCGTTCCTGTCACCGCTGGTGCAGGGCCGCCTCCGCCCCCTGCGGCTGCTGTGGCTGGTGGTCCTGCATCTGGTGATGGAGAGCCTGATGCTGGTGGAGCTGCTCGGGCTGTGGATCGCCTCCGGCTTCGGGTGGAAGCTCCGCTCGCCGTACTTCGAACGCATCCACTACGACATCGTCGGCACCTATCTGCGGTTGTTCTTCCGCGAGGCGAAGCGGGTGCTGAACCTGTCCGTCGAGGTGCATGGACCGGCGCCGGACGCGTTCCCCGGTGAGCCGCTGCTGGTGTGCAGCCGACATGCCGGGCCGGGCGACTCGCTGATCGTCGGGCACGCTCTGGTCAACTGGTACAAACGCGAGCCGCGAGTGGTGCTCAAGGACACACTTGCCTGGGACCCCGCCGTCGACGTGATCCTCAACCGGCTGCCGAGCAGGTTCATCTCGCCGTCCCCCGGCGCCAGTGACCGGGTGATGCACCAGATCGCCGAGCTGGCCACCGACCTGGACGAGAACGACGCGTTCGTGATCTTCCCCGAGGGCGGCAACTTCACCCCGCGCCGGCGACAGCGCGCCATCGACCGGCTCCGTCGCGCCGGTCACGACACGATGGCCGCACGAGCCGAGGCGATGACCCATGTGCTGGCACCCCGGCCCGGCGGCGTGCTCGCCGCGATGGAGGCCGCGCCGGAGGCCGACATCCTGATGGTGGCGCACACCGGCCTGGACCACATGCTCACCGTTGCCGACGTGTGGCGGGAGCTACCGATGGACAAGGCCATCGTGATGCAGTGGTGGCGGGTCTCCCGTGCGGAGATCCCCGAGGACCGCGAGGCACAGATCGACTGGTTGTTCTCGTGGTGGGAGCACATCGACGACTGGATCGCGGCACGGCGCTGAGCGCCGTACGCCTTCGTGACCGACCTCAGCCGATGTCCTTCTTCTCCACCGGGTTGTCGGGGTCGGTCGGGCTGTGCGGCGTCTCGTCCGCGTCGGCGAGGGCCTCGTCCGGTGCGGCCGCCGCGGCGTCGTCGCCGGTGGGGTCGGGGACCGGCGTCGGCCTCGGACCGGCCGTCGGCGGAGCCGGGGTCGGCTCGTAGGAGCTCTGCCAGGCCGCGTCGTCGTTGCTGGTGAGCTTCTTGTAGCCGTACGCCGCGGCGCCACCGAGCCCGAGCAGCAGCACCAGCTTGCGCAGCTTGTGCGACTTCTTCTTCGGCGCCGGCGCCTCGAGCTCGCCCTTCATCGCCAGCATCGCCGCCGCGCCGCGCTTCTTGGCCTCCTCCCGGTACGGCTCGCTGACCTCGGTCGCGTGGGCCACCGCCGCGGCGAGGGAGGGTACGACGTCGTCGTGGAACCGCTGGTGCGCCTCCTTGGCGGCCTGCTCGGCGGCCGGGATGAGCTTCTCGTTCGCCTGCGTGCGGGCTTCCTCGACGTACGGCAGCAGGCGCTCGAGGGCCTCGTCAAAGTACGGCTCGAGCTTCTCCCGCGCATCCTTCACGTGGGGCTCGATGTTCTTCCGGGCATCCTTCAGGTGCGGCTCGAGCTGCTTGCGGGCCTCCTTGACATGCGGGGCCATCTGTTTGCGCGCCTGGTCGGCGAACTTCTTTGCGCCGGTCTGCTTCGAGCGCCTGTGCATCGTTTCCCCTCTCGCCCGGGCGAGGCCCTGGAGGCTTCTCGAACGGTCGTTGTGTTCTTCTCCTTACCCAGATCTTGCCGGTTGCCACAACCCGAGCAGCGGGCACCCCTCCATTTCGGACTTGCCGGGAGGGCTGTTGGCGCCTCGTGACAGGATGGCAGCACACCACGCAGACGAGCGCGGACGAGCGCAGACCACCGCAGATGGAAGGCAGGACCCGTGGCTGAGGACCTCTACGCCACCCTGAAGACCAACAAGGGCGACGTCGTCATCAAGCTGTTCCCCAACCATGCGCCCGAGACCGTGCGCAACTTCGTCGGCCTGGCCGACGGCAGCCGGGAGTGGACCGACCCCGCAACCGGGCAGAAGTCCAGCAAGCGCTTCTACGACGGACTCGGCTTCCACCGGGTCATCAACGGGTTCATGGTCCAGGGCGGCTGCCCGCTCGGCACCGGGACAGGCGGCCCGGGCTACGACTTCCAGGACGAGTTCCACCCCGAGCTGGTCTTCGACCGTCCCTACCTGCTGGCGATGGCGAACGCCGGACCCAACACGAACGGGTCGCAGTTCTTCATCACCGTGACGCAGACCCCGCACCTCACCCGCAAGCACACCATCTTCGGTGAGGTCGCCGACACCGGCAGCCAGCAGGTGGTGGACACGATCGCGACCACATCGACCGACCGCGGCGACCGACCGGTCGACCCGGTCGTGATCGAGACCGTCGAGATCGCCCAGCGCTGAAGCACGAGCCGGACATGAGTGGTGGTGTGACCGGGGGGCGCCAGGACCCTCAGCCCGACTCGGAGTCGGTGCCCCGGTGCTACCGGCACACCGACCGCGAGACCTACATCTCCTGCCAGCGCTGCGGTAGGCCGATCTGTCCCGACTGCATGCGCCAGGCCTCGGTAGGCTTCCAGTGCCCGGAGTGTGTGGCCCAGGGGCGGTCGTCGACACCGCAGGCACGCACGGCGTACGGCGGATCCCTCCGCGGCAGCGACAACACCGTCACGTTGATCCTGATCGGGATCAACGCCGCGGCCTTCCTGCTGATCCAGATCACCGGTGGGCGCGCCAGCCAGCTGGTCCTCGAGACCGCGCTGATCAACGGGCAGCTGCCCAGCTCGTTCGGGCCGCTGGGCCAGGGCGTCGCCGACGGTGAGCTCTGGCGGCTGGTCACGTCGATGTTCGTCCACGTCGACCTGCTGCACCTGTTCTTCAACATGTTCGCGCTGTGGATCTTCGGGCCGGGCCTCGAGCGGCTCCTGGGTTGGGGCCGGTTCCTGGCCCTCTACCTGCTGAGCGGGCTCACCGGCTCGGTCGCGGTGTACTGGCTGTCCGGGGCCGCGACCCTCACCTACGGCGCCTCGGGTGCGGTGTTCGGGCTGCTCGGCGCCGCTCTGGTGATGTCAGTGCGCCGTGGCTACGACGTGAGCTGGCTGCTCGGCCTGCTGGGCATCAACCTCGTCTTCACGTTCCTCGTCCCGAACATCTCCTGGCAGGGTCACCTCGGCGGGCTGCTCGGCGGACTCGCGCTCGGCGCCGCCCTGGCCTGGGCTCCACGTCGGCTGCGCACCCCCTTGCATGCGGCGGCCTTCGTCGGGGTGTTCGTGCTGTGCGCTCTGCTGATCGTCGTACGCACGGCTCAGCTCGCGCCGCTGCTCTGAGCTCTGCATCGGAGCGGCAGTTGTCCACAGGCGATATCCACAGTGTGGAGAACTACAGCGTTGTAATCACAGGTGTGGAAGAGCCGGTGGATGAGCGGCTGGGGCTACTCCCACTTCATCGCGGTGATCAGGCCGAGCAGGATCATCCCCATGCCGATCCCTAGGTTCCAGTAGCCGAGGTCGGACATCACCGGGATCTCGGTGCCCGCGAGGTAGAAGACCACGATCCACAACAGCCCGACGATCAGCAGCGTCAGCATCACCGGCACGACCCAGCGCCCTCCGCCCTTGGGCATCTTCGCGGGGCGCTTCCTCGGCGGAGCCCCCGACGGGGACTTGGCCTGTTTCTTGCGCGAACGCGACTCGGGCACCGCTACTCCTTGGTCATGCGTCAGGCGGATCACCTGGGGTCATCGGCTAGCGTAGTCAACGACCCTGACCGCGCGCACAAACTGGGAAATCTGTGCACGAGCACAAGCACGAAGGCGCCCGGCCGCCCCGGCCCACCGAGCCGGCTCGGCGGGTGCTGCGCTGGGGCACCACCGGCCGTGCCGGGCTCGGCTGGCGGCTGCTGGTCCCGCTGGTGTTCGCGATGGCGGGGTTCATGTTCGTCACCAGTGCCGAGTCCTCCGACGGGTTCGAGCTGCGGCCGCAGCGTCCTGCCGAGCTCTCGGAGCTGGTCAGC
>JBOHDD010000116.1:0-3202 GCA_050699155.1 Nocardioidaceae bacterium | reverse complement strand
TTGCTGCTCCTCGACGAGCCGACCGACAACCTGGACGTCGAGTCGGCGGAGGCGCTGGAGGAGGGGCTCGAGTTCTTCGAGGGGACGGTGATCGCGGTGACGCACGACCGGTGGTTCGCCCGCGGGTTCGACCGGTTCCTGGTGTTCGGCGCCGACGGGTCGGTCTACGAGGCCTACGAGCCGGTGTGGGACGAGGGCCGCGTCGCCCGCGCCCGCTGAAGCGGGACATTCGCGCAGTCTCGGCGCGACGACCGAGAAGACTTCGCGTCGAGACTGCGCGAGTGCCCCGGTGTCAGCTCCAGCGCTTGTCGCGCGGGACGAAGTCGAGGGTGCGCTCGCCGGTGTAGATCTGCTTGGGCCGGGCGATCTTCTGGTCGGTGTCGTCCACCAGCTCGAGCCACTGCGCCAGCCAGCCCGACGTCCGGGGGATGGCGAACAGCACCGTGAACATCTCCGGCGGGAACGACAGCGCCTCGTAGATCAGACCGGAGTAGAAGTCGACGTTGGGGTAGAGCTTGCGCTTGACGAAGTACTCGTCCTCCAGGGCGATCTTCTCCAGCTCCACGGCGATCTTCAGCAGCGGGTTGACCCCGGTGACCTCGAAGACGTCGTCGCAGGCCCTCTTGATGATCTTCGCGCGCGGGTCGTAGTTCTTGTAGACCCGGTGCCCGAAGCCCATCAGGCGCTCTTTGCCGTTCTTCACTCCCTCGATGAACTCCGGCACCTTGTCGGCAGAACCGATCCGCCGAAGCATCCGCAGCACCGCCTCGTTGGCGCCTCCGTGCAGCGGACCGAAGAGCGCACCGATCCCCGCCGCGATCGCGGAGTAGGGGTCGACCTCGCTCGACCCGACCGAGCGGACGGCGTTGGTCGAGCAGTTCTGCTCGTGGTCGGCGTGCAGGATGAACAGCACCTCGAGCGCCCGGATCAGCCGCTCGTCGGCCTGGAACTTCTGCTCGCTCATCTTGAACAGCATCGCCAGGAAGTTGCCGGCGTAGGACAGCTCGTTGTCGGGGTAGACGTAGGGCTTGCCCTGGGCATGCCGGAACGCCCACGCGCCGAGCGTCGGCATCTTGGCGATCATCCGGACGACCTGCATGTGCCGGACCGAGCTGTCGCTGAGGTTTCGCGACTCGGGATAGAACGTCGACAGGGCGCCGACCGACGCGAGCAGCATGCCCATCGGGTGCGCGTCGTACCGGAACCCCTGCATGAACGTCTTGATGTTCTCGTGCACGAACGTGTGGTACGTGATCTCGTGCACCCAGGTGTCGTACTGGTCCTTGCTGGGCAGCTCGCCGTGCACCAGGAGGTAGGCGACCTCGAGGTACGTCGAATGCTCGGCCAGCTGCTCGATGGGATAGCCGCGGTACTCGAGGACACCCTTGTCGCCGTCGATGTAGGTGATGGCGCTGCGGCAGGAAGCGGTATTGGTGAAACCGGGGTCGTAGACCGCGATGCCGGGTTCGCCCTCCGTGGCACGGATGCCGGCCAGGTCGGCGGCGCGGATGGTGCCGTCGAGGATGGGGACGTCGTACTCCTGGCCTGTGCGGTTGTCGCGAACGGTCAGGGACTGCTTGCTCCCGGCAGAGGCGGTGGCCGTCTCATCGGACACGTCGGCTCTCCTCATGATGTCTGGACTCAGGACAACTTATGCCCCATTGCCCCAGTGGGGAAAACCGGGTGCCCTCCGCGTCGTTTTGACCCTCGCTGCCCGCCCCGAGTACTCTGGGGGGTCGCTGCGCCCACACGCGGCGGCCACGCCCTGTCGGGGCAGACTCCAGATCCTCGAACGAACGAAGGTCCACGACCGTGCGCACGTACAGCCCGAAGCCCGGCGACGTCCAGCGTCAGTGGCATGTCATCGATGCCAACGACGTCGTCCTCGGCCGGCTCGCCGTGCAGGCGGCCACGCTGCTTCGTGGCAAGCACAAGCCGATCTACGCCCCGCACGTCGACACCGGCGACTTCGTGATCATCGTGAACGCTGCCAAGGTGTCGCTGTCCGGCAACAAGCGCGAGGACAAGCTGGCGTACCGCCACTCGGGCTACCCGGGTGGCCTGTCGGCCGTGCCGTTCGGCGAGCTGCTGGAGAAGCACCCGCGCCGTGCGATCGAGAAGGCTGTCTGGGGAATGCTCCCCAAGAACAGGCTCGGTCGCCAGATGCTGAGGAAGCTGAAGGTCTACGCGGGTCCCGAGCACCCGCACCAGGCCCAGCAGCCCAAGCCGTTCGAGATCACCCAGATCTCCCAGACCGCCAAGTGAGCCGGCGCACCGCTGCCGCAGCTGAGAGCCGTGAAGTGAGGAAGACCCGTGGCTGAGCCCACCACCACCCCGGCCGCCGAGGCGACCGAGTCGAGCACCGTTGCCTACAGCTCCGAGACCGCACCGTCCGCGGAGCCGTCCGCCAGGGCAGCGGTGATCGCCCCCTCCGGTGCCACCGGCCGGCGCAAGCAGGCCATCGCCCGGGTCCGCCTCGTTCCCGGCACCGGTCAGTGGACGGTCAACGGCCGGTCGCTGGACGCGTACTTCCCGAACAAGCTGCACCAGCAGCTGGTGAACGAGCCGTTCGTGCTCGTCGACGCCAACGGCGCCTACGACGTGATCGCCCGCATCCACGGCGGCGGTGCCAGCGGCCAGGCCGGAGCACTGCGCCTCGGCGTGTCCCGCGCGCTGAACGCCGCCGACGCGGAGGCCAACCGACCCTCGCTGAAGAAGGCGGGCATGCTCAGCCGCGACGCACGGGTCAAGGAACGCAAGAAGGCCGGTCTGAAGAAGGCCCGCAAGGCTCCGCAGTACTCCAAGCGCTGACCGCGCCCAGGTTCGTGGGCCGGATCTTCGGCACAGATGGCGTCCGTGGGGTCGCCAACCGCGACCTGACCGCCGAGCTCGCGCTCGAGCTGGCGGTCGCGGGTGCGCACGTCCTCGGTGAGGCCGGCGCTCGTGGTGGCCGTAGGCCGGTCGCCGTGGTGGGGCGGGATCCGCGTGCCTCCGGTGAGTTCCTCGAGGCCGCGGTCGTGGCCGGGCTGGCGAGCGCCGGTGTGGACGTGCTTCGCCTGGGTGTCCTTCCGACGCCGGCGGTAGCCTTCCTCACCGCCGAGCAAGACGTGGACTTCGGGGTGATGATCTCGGCCAGCCACAACCCGATGCCCGACAACGGGATCAAGTTCCTCTCCCGGGGAGGGCACAAGCTCGACGACGA
>JBOHDD010000115.1:0-1910 GCA_050699155.1 Nocardioidaceae bacterium | reverse complement strand
CGGTGGTGGCCTACGCCACCGACCTCAAGGTCGAGCTGCTCGGGGTGTCCGCGGACACCGTGGCCGAGGCCGGGGTCGTGTCGCCGGAGGTGGCGGTGGCGATGGCCGAAGGGGTGCGCGAGCGCCTCGGGTCGACGTACTCCCTGGGTACGACGGGGGTCGCGGGGCCCGACCGGCAGGAGGACAGACCCGCGGGCACGGTGTACGTGGCAGTGGCGGGACCGGACGGTTCGCGGGCCGCGGCACTGAGCCTGGAGGGTGACCGGCACCAGGTGCGGCGCGGGACCTGTGTGGCCGCCCTCGACGTGCTCGGGCGTACCCTGGACGAGTCAGGAACAGCGGGCAGGTCCTGACTGTTCACATTCACATGACGTCGGCCCGGTAGTGTGAGAACAGTCTGGTCCCCGCGGCAGCCATCGAGAGGAGCGCGACCATGGTGCTGGTTCGTCAGGTGCTCGGTGAGGTGCTGCGTGAGGAGCGGGTACGCCAGGGGCGGACGCTGCGTGACGTCTCCAAGGATGCGATGGTCAGCCTCGGGTACATCTCGGAGATCGAACGCGGAGTGAAGGAAGCCTCCAGCGAGTGTCTGGCCGCCGTCTGTTCGGCGCTGGACGTACCCATGTCGTCGATCCTCGAGCACGTCAGTCACGAGCTGCGCCGTGCAGAGACCGCCAGCGCGCTGACGCCGGTCGACGCCTCGGCCTTCATCTCCGACGTGGTCGTCGCGGCCTGACCCCGCCCTGCTCAGCGCTTTCCTCTTCGGCGTCGGCGCCTCCGCCCCGTTGGTGGTGGGCGCGGCTGTCGGCTTGTTCTGGTCGATTCCGAGGCGGCTGCTGGCCGCGCTGATGGCCTTCGGGTCGGGTGCGATGGTCGCAGCGGTGTCCTCCGAGCTCTTCGCCCCCGCCTTCGAGGCGACCGGTGTGCTCGTGTCCGGTGGGGCCCTGGTCGCCGGTGCGCTGGTGTACGTCGTGGGCAGCCACCTGCTGGACACCCGGCTGGGACCCGCCGCGCTGGGCTGGGCGCTGATGCTCGGGACGCTGCTCGACGGGATACCGGAGAACACCGCGCTGGGCGTCGGTGTGTCCGAGGGCGCGGGGGTCGTGCTGCTGGTCGCCATCATGGTCGGCAACGTGCCGGAGGCGGTGAGCAGCGCGGCGAAGATGCGCGACCAGCACGGGTTGTCGCATCGCTTCGTCCTGTCGCTGTGGCTGGCGGCGGCGGTGGGTCTGGTGGCCGTGACCGTGCTGGGTGGTGGACTCGCGGCCGCCGGGGTGTCCGGCACGACGATCGCGCTCGTGCAGGCCTTCGCCGGTGGTGCGACGATCGCGGTGCTCGCCGACGCGCTGATGCCCGAGGCCTACCGGGAGGGCGGTTGGTGGACCGGCCTCGCGACGGCGGTGGGGTTCGTGGTGTCGTTCGCCCTCGGCGGCTAGCGCCGCACGCACACTCACTTCGACACTGCGCCGGCGCCCGGACGGGGCTGGCAGCTCGGGCACCAGAATACCTGCCGCGCGCGCATCGGATCGCCCTGGACGTCGTCGAGCACCGGGGTGCCACAGCGCAGGCAAGGTCGCCCCGCCCGCTGGTGGACCCAGGTGCGATGACCACGTCGCACGTCCCCGGTGGTGGTCTGTTCGGGCCTCGCCTTGTTGGCCTCGAGCAGAGACCGGGCACGCGCGGTCAGCATCCGGAGGTCGGTGACGGTCTGCACGGGTGCGAATGGGCTGATGCCGGCGAGGAAGAGCACCTCGCAGCGATAGAGCGTGCCGATGCCGGCCAGGGTCACATTGAGTACAGTCGGCCCATGACCAGACGACGGCAGGCAAGACAGGCCAGGACCGGGCCACCGACCATAGACCTCTACGCGCGCATCTCACGCGCGCCTGACGGGTCACTGCGCAGTGTGGAGT
>JBOHDD010000114.1:0-2654 GCA_050699155.1 Nocardioidaceae bacterium | reverse complement strand
GGCCGACACCGAGCCGGTCAGCGGCTCGCCCCTCAGCGCCCCTTCGCCACGCAGGTGCGTCACCGCGTCAGCGAGGGCGACGTAGGCACCGGTGATCGCTGCAGTCCGGGTGCCACCGTCGGCCTGCAGCACGTCGCAGTCGAGCACGATGGTGTTCTCGCCGAGTGCCTTGTAGTCGATGATCGCGCGCAGCGACCTGCCCACCAACCGGGAGATCTCGTGCGTGCGCCCCCCCACGCGTCCCTTCACCGACTCGCGGTCCGAACGGGTGTGCGTCGAGCTGGGCAGCATGGCGTACTCCGCCGTCACCCACCCGAGCCCTGAGTCCCTGCGCCACCGGGGTACGCCGGGTGAGGCGCTCGCCGCGCAGAGCACGCGCGTGCGACCGAACTCCACCAGCACCGATCCGGCGGCATGGTCGAGCCAATGGCGCTGCAGACGGATGGGGCGCAGGTCGGCCGGCTGACGTCCATCAACACGAGGCATGCCGGAACCCTACCTACAGGACGTACGTCGCACCGACCCGCGCCACGTCGAGGTCACCGGAGTAGGCGGACTCGGCCTCACGGAAGACCTGTTTGGCGTCGACGATCGGCGGGATGTGCGTCAGCACCAGCCGCCGAGCCGCGGCCCGGGTGGCATGCTCGCCCGCCTCCCGGCCGGTCAGATGCAGGTTCGGTGGGTTGTGGTCGGCCTCGACGAACGACGCCTCGCACAGCATCAGGTCGGTGCCAGCGGCCAGATCCACGAGAGCGTCACAGGCCCCAGTATCACCGCTGTAGACCAGCGACCGGCCGCCGGTCTCGAGCCGGATGCCGTAGGCCGTCACCGGGTGCGCGACCCTCGCCGTACGCACGCGGAACGGGCCGAGCGTGAAGTCTCCGTCGGGGAAGGTGCGGAACTCGAACTCGTTGCGCATCCCGGGGTCGACCGGAAGGTCGTAGGCACGAGCCATCCGGTCCGCGGTCCCCTCCGGCCCGTAGACCGGGATCGTCGGCCAGGGACCGCCCGGCGCGTACTTGCGTACGACGTAGTAGCCGCACAGGTCGAGGCAGTGGTCGGCGTGCAGGTGGCTGAGCAACACCGCGTCAACCTGGCCGATGTCGATGTGCCGCTGGAGTACGCCGAGGGCGCCGTTGCCGAGGTCGAGCAGCACCCGGAAGACGCCGCCGTCGTACTCCTGCTCCACGAGGTAGCAGGACGCGGGCGAGTCCGGCCCGGGGAAGGACCCTGACATGCCGATGATCGTGAGCTTCACAGGCGCATCCACGCGAACTGGTCGACGACGTCGAGCTCGGGTCCGAGGAAGCGCCGGCCGACGTCGCGGAACTCGTCGGGCTGACCCGTGGTCAGGAAGCGGTGCAACGGCTCCGGCAACGTGTCGTCGCGCTCGAGCCCGTGCCGGACCAGCAGCCCGTACACCTCCTTGGCCGTCTCCTCCGCACTGGACACCAGCGTCACCTCCTCACCCATCACGTAAGAGATCGCACCCGTCAGGAGGGGGTAGTGGGTGCAGCCGAGGATCAGCGTGTCGACTCCGTCCGCGAGCAGCGGGTCGAGGTACTCGTGGGCGGCGGCAAGCAGCTCCGGGCCGCTGGTCAAGCCCTCCTCGACGAACTCCACGAACCGGGGACATGCCCGGGTGCGCAGCTTCACGTGGGGCGCCGCGGCGAAGGCATCGTCGTAGGCCATCGAGGTCGCCGTCGCCTCGGTGCAGATCACCCCGACCTGGCCGGTACGCGTGGCGGCGACGGCCCGTCGCGTTGCCGGCAGGATCACCTCGACCACCGGCACGTGGTAGCGCTCGCGCGCGTCACGGAGTACGGCGCCACTCGCGGAGTTGCAGGCGATCACCAGAGCCTTCACTCCCTGGTCGACCAGATGGTCGAGACACTCGAGCGCGTACTCGCGCACCTCGCCGATGGGCTTCGGACCGTACGGCTGCCTGGCGGTGTCCCCGAGGTAGAGGATCGGCTCGTGCGGCAGCTGGTCGAGCACTGCACGGGCGACGGTGAGCCCGCCGAAGCCAGAGTCGAAGATGCCGATCGGTGCGTCCGCCACGTGCAAAAGCGTAAGGGTCAACACCCCGTCGAGCCCGGCATCTGCGACACACACCACACGTGATCACGCTTACGGCCCCCATCCCGGACCGCTCGGGAGTCTTGCCAGTGCTCCCGCACAGGTGATCCTCCCGAGCGCCCGCGCCCCACAACGGGATCAGGCCCAGAGCTGGCCCTCGAGCCGCTCCTCGGCCTCGTCGATGGTGCCCTCGTAGGCGCCGGTGGAGAGGTACTTCCAGCCGCCGTCGGCGACCACGAACACGATGTCGGCCCGCTCCGCGGCCTTGACCGACTTCGCGGCCTGCGCGAGCGCGGCGTGCAGGATCGCGCCGGTGGAGATGCCGGCGAAGATGCCCTCGAGCTCGAGCAGCTCGCGCACCCGGCGTACGGCGTCGCGCGGGCCGACCGAGAACCGCGCGTCGATCAGGGAGTCGTCGTACAGCTCGGGGACGAAGCCCTCCTCGAGGTTGCGCAGCCCGTAGACGAGCTCGCCGTACCTCGGCTCGGCGGCGACGACCTTCACCTCGGGCTTGTGCTCACGGAAGTACTGCCCCGCGCCCATCAGCGTGCCGGTGGTGCCGAGCCCGGCGACGA
>JBOHDD010000113.1:0-4668 GCA_050699155.1 Nocardioidaceae bacterium | reverse complement strand
CCGGAGACGCGGCCGCGAGGACCGCGGTCACTGCCGACGAGGGTGACACACCTACTACAGGACCGCCCCACTCGGCCGCCACAGCCCCGGGCGCCGCCAACAGGCCGACGACGCAGAGCACGGCAACGACAGCACGACCACCCATGATTGCCCCCACTTTCGCCCCTCCCCTCTGGGGCGTACCCACGATATCCCGACAATGCGGCTGGTACAGGCAATTGGACGTTTCGTGCTGCTCGGCTCAAGGCGGCGACGAGGCCGACTCCCGGGTCGTCAAGAACCGGCGCTCTACGGCGCATCTCCCTGTTGCCGGTCCACGACCTCGGGAGAGCCGGGCGGTGGTGTCATGCAGGCCCGCGACGAGCGACCCCCACAGACCGCCATCCGGCTCCCGCCGAGTCTAGGCCACGGCGAACAGCAGGTCGGGATGCGTGACAAAACGGGTCGTCGGTCATGTTGTCGAAGGTGCGGCGAGCGGTTTGAGGCCGCATGCCGCCGCGAAGCCCTGCGTCTCGATGCCGAGCGCCACGTTGGTTCGGCTCGCCATGTTCGCCGCCGCGATGAACGCGGTCAGCTCCACAAGGGCAGGTGCCCCAAGCTGGTCCAGCAACCGCGCCGACATCGCGTCAGTCACCGCCGGTGGCGTCTGAGTCATCGCCTCCGCGTACTCCAGCACGTCGTGCTCCAACGGCGTGAAGACGCCCGACTCTCTCCAACGTGGTACTTCACGTGCCTTCGAAAGATCGAGCTGTTCGTTGTGGGCTTGCAAGTAGCCGAAGTCCAGGCAGGCGCTGCAGCCCACCATCGACACGGCGGCCAGGTGAGCGAACGACTTCAGTTGACGGTCGCACGCACCCCACTTCTTGTCGGCCTTGTGGGAGAACCCGATGAAGGCCTTGAGCACCGGTCGGTTGTGCCACATCACCCCGAGCGCCTCCGGCACCTCGCCCAGCTTCTCCTTGCTGAATCTCTTCGCCATCGCCCCGAAGATGCCGGTGATCTCCGCATGGGGCACGCGAGCATTGGTCGTCATGTTTACCGCCCTCGTGATGGTTCGCTGTCACCAAAGAGACGCCGTCGGCGAGTCGTTTGTGACACCCGGTGACGGGACGGCTGGCGTGACTGGCCAGGGTTCGACCAGGCGGACCTTCAAGTGGACGAGCGCCGGCCCTCAGAGTTTGGTGAGCTTGTTGAACGGCGAACGGATGCGCACGCGCGTGTCGCCGAAGTCCACGACCACTGCCGCGACGCCCTCGACCACGTCTATCCGGCCCAGGCCATACCGGTCGTGAAGGACCCGCTCGTGCTGGGTGAATGTCTCGATCGGCGGGGGCTGGGCCGGTGGAGCGAACGGACTAGATGCGAGGTGACGTCGGTATCCAGCGTCGCGGGGTCCCATGTACCTGAGTATGCCCGGCGTGACGAATGGCCAACCCACCGGTGCCTCGTCTGTTCTGTAGATTGCCAGGGTGACGATCTCGCTCCGAGCTCTGCATGCGGACGACCTCGACGTCGACGCTCACTACCAACGCGTGCGGTCCGACCCGGATAACACCAACCGAGCGATCGAAGAGGACGGTGCGCTTGCCGGCATGATCGCAAGCTTCACTGTCGATGGCGACCGTGAGGTGACCTACTGGATTGATCGAGCGCGGTGGGGGCGCGGCATCGCGTCCGCGGCCGTGCAGACCTTCCTCACGCGGGAGAGTCAACGGCCGCTGTTCGCGCGCGCTGCGGCACACAACCTTGGGTCGACAAGGTGCTCATACGCAATGGGTTGGTGAAGATCGGCGAGGAAGCGTCTTGGGCCGACGGCGTCGGTGAGGACGTCCTTGAGTACATCTACCGTCTGGACTGATCGCCGCGCCGCCCGCCGAATGTTGATGTCAACGGCATGCAGTTCCTCTGGTTCGGGGCGCCTTGGTCGACGCGGTGTCGCGGCGCCGGCGTACCCTCATCGAGACAGGGACTGCTGGAACGCCGCCGCGACCCCGGCGACGTCGGCGTTGGCTTCGACGAGACCGGTCAGTACGTCGGGGTAGGTGCCGCCGCTCATCGAGATGTTGAACACCAGCGTGCGTCCGTCGTCGGTCTCCATGAACCCGGCGAGGGCCTGCACGTTGAACAGCGCGCTGCCCGTGACCGGGTCGGAACCGACGCTGGTGCCGGTCTTGGCGATCACCTTGCCCCTGGCGGGGCTCTTCGCCCCGACGCTGGCCAGGGTGCCCGACTCACCAAGGACGGGCAGGCCTGCGCGGTACGTCGCTGCCCAGGGCTGCTCTTGAGTCCAGCGCAGCCAGTCCGAGATCTGCACCGAAGTCACCGAGGCCGGGTCCGCGCCCTGTCCGTCGATGAGGACGACCTTGTCGGACGCCAGGCCGGCTTCGTCGATGAGGGTGCGGATGGGCTGCAGGCCGTCGAGGCAGTCGGTGGACCCTTCGCTGACGGCCAGGTGGCACAGCAACGCGTTCGCGCCGGTGTTGTAGCTGGTCGCGAGGATCATCTTCCCGAACTCCTTCAGAGGCGGCGACTCCAGCGCCGCCAGCCGCTGTGCCTTCCGGTAGGGGTCGGCCGGTGGCTGCGGGTTCGTCGCACCCGAGTCGGCGCCGACCGCGACACCGGCACGACGTAGGGCCTTGACGAACAGGGCCCGCGTCCACGTCGCGGCGTCCGGGACGCGGTGCACGGTCAGCCGCGGTTCAGCCGACGCGCCGATCGTGCCCTTCACGACGAGCCGGCCGGGGTCGGCAGGGTCGGCAGCAACCTCGACCGTCGACTCCGATCCCCGGACGGTCCTCACCCGCGGGACGACGGTGAACGCCGCCGACTGCGGACTTTCCACCACACCCGCGTCCTCGCCGACCGCGGCCGGAGTCACGGTGATGTCGAGCAGGTTGTCGTTGACGAAGGTCGGTGGCACCACGCCCTCCTGACCTTCGAAGGTCTGCCAGAAGCGGTCGTCGACCAGCACGTCACCGTCCACGCGGGTTACCCCGCTGGCCGCCACCTGCCGGGCGAGGTTGTTCAGCCCCGCCATCGGTTCGCCCTTGGGCTCGGCGCCGTTCGGCGCGACGTCGCCGTACACGTGGTCGACCTGGTCGGCGGTGAAGGTGTAGTTGAAGTTGTCGTTCGGCGCACCGCGCCCGCCCAGTGCCAGGTCTCCCTTGGTCACCAGGGCGAGGTCACCGTCGACGACGCCGCCGCGCACGGGCCCGGTGGCATACACCGGGGTGGTGACACGGTAGTTCGGACCGAGTACGTCGAGCGCGGTGGCGACGGTGAAAAGCTTCGCCGTGGAGGCGGTGAACACCATCTCGTCGGGGCGGTTCGCGAGCAGGACCTCTCCGCTGTTCATGTCCGCGACGTAGTACAGCCAGCGTGCAGACTCGTACGGCGGTTCGTTCATGATCCGGCGGGCCCCTGGGGGCACGGCGGTGGTCTGTGCGCCCACCTCCTCGACCGGCGTCTGTGCGGACAACCCCGAGTTGGTGCAGGAAACCACCAAAGCCAGGTTCAGGACCACGAAGGCGGCGATCGCGTTTCGGCGATGCCGGCCGTACCACCGGCGAGGCGCGGCAACACGCTCGCCGGGAGCAGGGTTGAGTGACCTTGCAGCTTCCACGCCGATCCCCCGTCCGGGTGCACCTTGTGCGAGAGCGCACGCACCTGATGGTCATGCAACGCCCCCTGTGGTGCTGGGCGCAATGGCCCATTCGGGCGGTTTGCCCTGTCCGATCGAGTGTCGTGCGCCCCCGGGCTGGGTCACGGGGTCGCCAGCGAGGCGCGGTGCCGACGCACGTGTCATTCTCGCTAGATGGCACGAACGTGGTTGTCGGTGACGGTGGAGTTGCTCGGCGGGCGTGGCGAGGAGCTGTGGCCTTGGCCCGGGCGCATCTTCGCGGTCGGGCCGTCGCACACCTTCATGGACCTGGCCAACGCCGTCAATGGCGCTTTCGCCCGGTGGGATCGGTCACATCTGTCGGTGTTCGCCCTTGCCGACGGCCGGGTGGTCACCGACGAGGAGACGGGTGCTGAGATGGCGGGATCGATCGGTGGTCCGATCATCGCGCCGATCGACATCTCCGCGGCCAGGGTTGCCCGGACGCTGGAGCTGGGAGCGGAGTTTCGGTTCACCTTTGACCTCGGCGACAGTTGGACCCATCGGTGCGTGGTCGGGGAGGAGAAGGTGGACCCCGTGGAGGTGCTGGGTGTCCGCCCCGATGTCCCCTTGCCGTACTGGGGCTGGGGCAGTATCCCGGACCAGTACGGGCGCCGGTGGGCCGACGACGACGGGCAGAGCAGGACACCGCGCAGGCCGAGTCGGCCGCACCCGATGCTGCTGCACGCGTGGCCTGCGCACGAGCAGGTGCCTGCGCTCGACGTGTCCGAGCTGCGCGCAGCCGTCGCGGACGAGGATGCGGGCCGCTTCCTCGCCGCAGTGACGGGCTGCGACATGGACGACGCGCTGCAACGGGTGGGGGCCGGCGTACCGAGAGCGCTCGAGCAGCGACAGCAGGAGGCCGAGCCGGTGGCTCTGTCGGTCATCAACCGGCTGACCTGGCGCGCCGGTGCGGGTGACCAGGTGCTGGCCGAGGACCTGCTGGCTCGCCTCCGCGGCGAGCCGTTGACAGGGCGAGTGGTGCCGGTGGACCTCGACATGCTCAGCAC
>JBOHDD010000112.1:0-2807 GCA_050699155.1 Nocardioidaceae bacterium | reverse complement strand
CGGCACCCTCCGACCCGGCGATGAACGGCAGGGTCATCGAGTAGAGGCCGGAGCGTTGGTAGATGTCGATGAAGTTCACGCCGCAGGCGGCGACGTCGACGCCGACCTCACCGGGACCGGGCTCGGGTGTGGGTCGCTCCTGCGGCTCGAGCACCTCGGGTCCGCCGGTCCTCGCGACGACGATGGCCTGCATGGGCTCCTCCTTCGGCGGACCTGTGGTCCTCGACGGTCGACGTGTCGCCAAGACTAGTGACCGCGCGGCGTGTCGGGGCGTGCAGGATTGGCGCGTCACCGAGGACGGACGAGGGAGGGATCAGCGGATCTGCCCGCGGATCTCGCCGCTCGGGAAGCGGGCGGTGTGCACGTTGACGTACGCCGCACCCGAACGCACTGCCCGCACCAGCTCGTTGAAGTGACCCGTGCCGAGTGCCTGGTCGGTCGGACCGATCACGTCGGCGCGCCGGATGACACCGCGGACCACACCCCTGCGCGGGCAGGCGGGTGTCCGCGCGGAGCCTCCGCCGATGTTGGTGCACAGGAATGCGGAGATCCCCCCGTTGACCGCCCGCCGTCCGAGGTGGATGTGCGCCTGCTGCACCGCGGTGGTCATGCGGTTGTACCGCAGGGTGTACCTGATCCGGTCGGGCGTCGTGCCCACCCTGGCAGTGAAGGAGCCGCCACCCGAGGTGGACAGCGTGGGTACCTCCGCGAGGCTGTCGAGCCGGGCTCCGTTCGTCCCAGCGCCGCCCGCGGTCGCGGTCACGCTCGCTCCGGCAAGCAGGAGCAGCGACCCCGCCACGGCGACCTTGATGCGTGTTCCGTACATGGAACGGCCTCCCCAGGAGCGGCCTCGCGTACGACCTGCACGCGGTCACGCCCCTCGCTAGGAGTGTTCTCCCGCCGGGAAGGGTGCGTCAACGGTCGGTCCCGGGGCAGGCAGTATCGCTCAGCCCGGAAGCTCCCCGGCCCGGCGCTGGAACCGCCGACCGAGGTCGAGCGCCTGCAACGGATGCTTCAGTGGCCAGCGCGGGTCGCGGATGTGCCGGACCAGGTGCTCGACCAGCTCCGGTGGCCAGTCGTCACCGAGCCTGGACAGCCGGCGGCGCAGCTCCATCTCGATGTCGGTCAACGGGTGTCCGCGCCAGCCGGCCGCCATGCTGTCGACGATGCCGCGGATGCGGGCCATGAGGTACTCCGGGTCGTCGTCGGCCCAGCCGCTCTCGTCGGTTCCCACCCGTCCATGCTGACACGACGGGACCGCTACTCGGGAGGTCTGGCAGTCTGGGGTCGTGACCAGCAACTCCATCAGCGAGGTCGTCACGGGCTGGCTCAGCCTCCGCGAGGTCGGAGACCGGCTCGGTGTCAGTCCCAACAAGGTGCGCCAGATGGTGCGCGACCACCAGCTCGCCGCCCTGCGGCACGGTGAGGCGCGGGAGCCGGAGGTCCCCGCCGACCTGCTGCTCGGCGAAACCGTCGTCAAGGGGCTGCCGGGCACGCTCACGGTGCTCTCCGACTCCGGGTACGACGAGGAGCAGGCGCTGCGCTGGCTGTTCACCCCGGACGACTCGCTGCCAGGTCGTCCGATCGACGCGCTGCGCGAGAACCGCGGCACCGAGGTGCGCCGGCGCGCACAGGCGCTGGCGTTCTGAGCATGAGCGGGCTTGCGGGAGTCCTGGCCGGTCGCCGGCCTGCGGGGGTCTACCGCTGGGCGTCGGTGGTCCCCGTCGCCGACGTCCGGCATGCGGTGGAGGTCGCGGGCTGGCGGTTCGTGAGGCTGGACACCGCGAGGGTCGACGACGAGTCGGGCTTCTGCGACGAGGCCAGGGCGGCGTACGCCTTCCCGGACTCGTCGAGCACTGGTGTCGACTCGCTGGCCGACGCGTTGAGCGGCGTACGCCACGACCACGGCACCGTCACGCTGTGGGAGGGATGGAGCCCGTTCGCGCGCACACAACCACAGCAGTTCGCGGGCGTCATCGACGTACTCACCCGGCGCGCCGACACCGGCACGGGTGGCGTCTTCGTCGTGCTGCTGCGCGGTGACGGCCCGCCACTCGACATCGCCGAGCTCGACCCCCACCGGACCTGACTACGGGCCTGACCGTCTGGTCGGCCTCACCACTGGCGCTCGGTCGCCGCCGAGGCAAGCTCCAGCAGGGCCGTCCGCACGCTCTCGTCGGCGATCGGTGCGTGCTCCAGCGCCGTCGTCGCCGCCGTGGTGAGCTCCTCGATCAGCGCCTCCACTGCCGTGAGCGCGCCGCTGCCCTCGATCGCGGTGCGCAGCTGCCCGACGGCCTGGTCGTCCAGCTTCTTGCGGCCGAAGAGACGGTCGAGCGTGTGCCGCTGGTCGCGGTCGGCGCGCTCGTGGGCCAGTGCCATCAGGACCGTGCGCTTGCCCTCGCGCAGGTCGTCACCGGCGGGCTTTCCGGTCACCTCGGGATCGCCGATGACGCCGAGCACGTCGTCGCGGAGCTGGAAGGCCTCACCGAGGGGCAGACCGTACGACGTCAGCGCGGTGACCAGCGACTCATCGGCACCGGCGAGCGCGGCGCCCAGGTGGAGAGGACGCTCCACTGTGTACTTCGCGGCCTTGTAGCGCACCACCCGCATCGCCTGTGGCACCGACGTGTGGCCGGAGCTCTGCGCGACCAGGTCGAGGTACTGGCCGGCCACGACCTCCGTGCGCATCGCGTCGAAGTACGGCATCGCCCGCGTCACCGCCCCCGCGTCGAAACCGCAGGTGCGCAGCATCTCGTCGGACCATCCGATCAGGAGGTCACCGAGCAGGATCGCCGCACCGGTGCCGA
>JBOHDD010000111.1:0-13464 GCA_050699155.1 Nocardioidaceae bacterium | reverse complement strand
TTCGTGAACCGGCAGCAGTTCGAGCAGCTGCTGAGCGAGCGGGGCATCGGCAACGACGACACGGTCGTGCTCTACGGCGGCAACAACAACTGGTTCGCCGCGTATGCGTACTGGTACTTCAAGCTGTACGGCCACGACCAGGTCCGACTGCTCGACGGCGGCCGCAAGAAGTGGGAGCTCGACAGCCGCGAGCTGACCGACGACAAGGTACAGCGGGAAGGCACCACCTACCGTGCCAAGGACCCGGACCTGAACATCCGCGCCTTCCGTGACGAGGTCGTCGAGGCCATCGGCGCGAAGAACCTGGTCGACGTGCGCAGCCCCGACGAGTACGCCGGTCGACTGCTCGCCCCGGCGCACCTTCCGCAGGAGTCGGCACAGCGCGGCGGCCACATCCCGACCGCGGCGAACATCCCGTGGAGCAAGGCGGCCAACGACGACGGGACGTTCCGCGACGATGGTGAGCTGCGCCAGCTCTACGCCGACGCCGGCGTCGACTTCGACCAGGACACCATCGCCTACTGCCGCATCGGGGAGCGCAGCGCGCACACCTGGTTCGTGCTGCACGAGCTGCTCGACCAGGCCAACGTGAAGAACTACGACGGTTCGTGGACCGAGTACGGCTCGCTGGTCGGTGTGCCGGTGGCCATCGGCGACGAGCCCGGTGACGCCTGATGTGCTCGGCGACCGAGGGCGGTCTGTCGCTGGAGGGCGTCGACGTCAGCAAGGAGGCGATCATCCAGGGCGTGGTGTCCCGGGATGACCAGCCGGTGGGCGGCGCGTACGTCCGCCTGCTCGACCGCAGCGGTGAGTTCACCGCCGAGGTGCCGACGTCGGCGACGGGACAGTTCCGGTTCTTCGCCGGGCCCGGTGAGTGGACGCTGCGCACGCTGGCTCCTCAGTCCGACCCCGTCGAGCGCGCGGTCGTGGCCCAGCAGGGTCTGGTGGCCGAGGTGGAGATAGCGCTCTCCTGACAGCTGGCGGCGGCTCCGCCCTTATGGTGTACGGCGATGACACAGCATGGTGGGCTCGACGACCTGTACGAAGCGGCCGGGGAGCGCCGTGGCGAGCAACGGGCGTTGATCGTCCTCGGGGTCATCGGGCTGGCGTTCGGCCTGATCCTGACGGCGTTCTTCGTCGGCCGCGGCTTCTCCGACAACACCGACCGGGCTGACGAGGTGCCCCCGCAGGCGGCTTCGGGAGGCAGCGCCTCCGGCAGTGACGCCCGCAGTCTCGCCGAGGCCGCACTCGGTGGCCGGCTGCGCATCCCCGGCGTGAAGACGCCGAGGCCCTCGCCGAAGGCCGCGCCCACCCCACGCAACGGCAGGCTGACCGGTGCGCCGTGGCAGGGCGGTGTCAGGCCGGCTGCGGTTCGTGGCGCAGCCGCGAGCTGCCGTGCCAAGTCCAGCGTCGACGCCGGCGGCAACCGGGTGGGGTACCCAGCCAGCAACATGCTCGACCGAGCCGCGGCCACGGCATGGCGGTGCATGGGCAACGGTCGCGGAGTGACGCTGTCGTTCAACCTCGGTCGTCCGCAGCGGATCGCAGAGGTCGGGCTGGTGCCGGGCTACGCCAAGACCGACCCGTTCAACGGCGTGGACCGGTACGCCGAGAACCGGCGGATCGGCCGGGTGCGCTGGACCTTCGGCGGCGACCGTTGGGTGGAGCAGAAGCTGAGCACCTCGGCCGACCGGCGCGGCCTGCAGACCCTGCGCATCCCGCCAGTCAGGGCCAGGAGGGTCACCCTGACGATCAAGAACACGGTAAGCGCCAAGCGCAACACGGTCGCGATCAGCACCGTCTCGTTGGCCCGTGCACGCGGTTGAGAGGTCCGGTGGCCCGCGTCAGCGGATCTTGTCGGAGTCGGGGAGCACGTCCCCGCCATACTCCTTGAGGTAGCTGTCCACGTTGTCGTTGCGGACGGAGTCCCACAGCGCGCGGCACTCCCGCTTGTCGAGGCGTACGACGCTGCCCACGCCGTCGATGTCGGCATAACCGCGCATCGGCGCGGTGATGAACTCCACGTCCTTGGTGCCGAGACCCCGCAGGGTGAGGGCCAGCCGTCGGATGTCGGCGGTGCTGAAGCCGGAGTCGACGGTGGTGGCTTCGGTGACCGCCTGGACGAGGTTGGTCAGCCTTATCGGGTTGGCCAGCGTGCCGTTGCTGGTGGTCTTCCTCATCACGGCGCGCAGGAAGTTCTGCTGGCGTCTGATCCGGTCGAAGTCACCGTCCTGGAGCCCGTAGCGGGTGCGGACGTACTGCAGTGCCTTCGTGCCTTCGAGGATGTGCGTGCCAGCTTCCCAGGTGCGGTCGTTGCGCGGGTCGGTGAACGTCTCCGCGACTTTCACCGGGACTCCGCCGATGGCGCGGGTGAGGTCTTTGAACCCGGCCCAGTCGATCATCGCGACATGGTCGATGTACACCCCGGTGAGGGCCTCGACCGTCCGCACGGCAAGGTCGGGTCCGCCGTAGGAGAAGGCCGCGTTGATCTTCTGTCGCTGGTGCCCGGGGATCTGCACCAGGCTGTCACGCGGCAGTGACACCAGGAACGCCTTCTCCCGGTCTGCGGGCACGTGCAGCAACATGATCGTGTCGGAGCGGAAGGCGCCGGGACTCCACTGTCCGTCAGCCAGCTCCTCCTCGATCGTCTCCCCGCTGCCCTTGTCGACTCCGAGCAGCAGGAAGTTACGCGCCTCGGCCGCCTCACCGGTGGGCTCGGGGGCACGCTGGTGGGTGTTCAGCGTGCTGTCGAAGCGGGCGATGTCGTCGAGCTGGGAGTTCAGATAGAGGCCGTACGCCGTGACCGCCGCGACCAGCACCAGCAGCAGAGTGACCAGGATCGCGCCCGTCCGGTGGCGACGAAGGTAGCCGGGTGCGGGGTCACTGGGGTCTGCGGTCATCGTGGCGTGCTCTCTTGGTCGGCGGTCGCGCTGCAACCTTGGTTCGTCGCCGACCGCGTCCTGGTCGGGTTGACCAAGAACAAGCCTACGGCGCAGCGCCGCGAGGTGTCCTGGAAAGGAAGATTGCGCGTTATAGGCCGCGAGTCATCTCGCGGTCGAGACCGGCAGCATGTGCATCGAGACCCGGACACCAACCGCGGACCCGCTCGTCAGTTGACCTTGTTCGCTCCAGGCAGGCGCTCTCCGCCGAACTTGCGGATATAGGACTTGATGTGGTCCTGGCGTACGGCGTCGAACAGGGCGTCCGACTCCTTCTTGTCCAGCCGTACGACGCTCTGCCCGTCCGGTGTCGTGCCGTACCCAGCCATGGGTGCGGTGAGGTACTCCACGTCGTCGCCGTGCAGCTCACGCAGCGAGATGGCGAGGTCACGCATCTTCCCGACGCTGAAGTCCTCGTCGACGGTGAGGTTGTCGGTGAGCACCTCGAGCACGTTCGTGAGCTTGACCGGGTTGGACACGGTGCCCTGCGAGAGCATCTTCCCGAGCATCGCGCGCAGGAAGTTCTGCTGGCGCTCGATGCGGTCGAAGTCGCCGTTCTCCAGGCCGTAGCGGGTGCGGACGTACTGCAGCGCCTTGGTGCCCTCGAGGTTGTAGGTCCCCTTCCGCCACGTCCGGTCGTTGTTCGTGTCGGTAAACGTCTCGGGAATCGTGATCTGCACACCGCCCAGGGCGGTGGTGAGGTCCTTGAAGGATGCCCAGTCGATCATCGCGAGGTGGTCGATGCGTACGTCGGTGAGCTTCTCCACCGTGCGCTGGGCCAGCACCGGGCCGCCGTAGGAGAACGCGGCGTTGATCTTGTCCCGGCCGTAGCCGGGGACCTTGACAGCGCTGTCCCGGGGGATGGAGACCAGGTACGCACCGTCGCGGTCTGCGGTGATGTGCAGGATCATGATCGTGTCGCTGCGGTGCGACCCGGTGGTCCACTCGCCGTCCGCGAGCTCCTCCTTGATGGAGCTGCCGCTGCCGTTGTCGGTGCCCATCAGCAGGATGTTCAGGGCCTGGCTGGCCTTCCCCTTCGCGCGGTCCGGGCGGGCGGCATCGTCGGACAGTGCGCTGATCCGGTCGACGTCGCCGAGCTGGATGTTGTAGTACATCGCCAGGCTGCCGCAGGCACCGACGAGCAGTACCGTGAGCACCGCGGCGACCATAGCCACCTTGCGCTGGACCAGGCGGACAGGCTTCTCGGCGCGGCGTCTGCCGCGGTACCTCCTGCCGCCTTGTTCAGGTGCGTGCGCCATACCTCTCCCGTGCCGGGCAACCCGGCCCAGTGTTCCGGCTGCTCACTCTCGACTCAAATCTCCAGCCAGATCGTGACGGGGCCGTCATTTGTGAGTTCTACTTCCATATCAGCCCCAAACACGCCTGTGGTCACGTCGGCCCCACGCGAGCGCAGCGCGTCGCAGAAGGCGTCGTACAACGGCTCCGAGACCTGACCCGGCGCGGCCGCGCCCCAGGACGGCCGACGGCCCTTGCGCAGGTCGGCGTACAGGGTGAACTGGCTCACCACGAGCAGCGGTGCCCCGACGTCGGACGCGGAGCGCTCACCCTCGAGGATGCGCAGCTCCCAGATCTTCTTCGCCATCGCGTCGGCCTGCTGCCGGGTGTCGTCGTGGGTGACGCCGAGAAGCACCACCAGTCCTGGCCCGTCGAAGGAGCCGGACCGCGTCCCGTCCACCATGACAGCGGCGCGGGAAGCGCGCTGTACGACCGCTCGCATGCAGCAGATCTTCCCGTCACTGGGCTCCGGATCGGTGTAGGAAACGCCGTACGAAGTCTGCCACGATGGCGCCATGCCAGCCCGTACCCCTGCTCGCCAGACGCTGATCACCGTCGCGCCGACGGGAGCCGAGACTTCCAAGGCCGACTGCCCGCAACTGCCGACGACGCTTCCCGAGCTGGTCGAGACCGCGCAGCACTGCGAGCGGGCAGGGGCCGCGATGGTCCACGTGCACATCCGGGACGCCGACCACCGGCCCACGCTGGACCTCGGCCGGCTGAAGGAGACGGTGGCCTCCCTGCGTGCCGAGACCACCCTCGTGGTGCAGCTGTCCACCGGTGGTGCCGTGACCGACCCCCTCGAGGACCGGCTGCGCGTGCTGGACGCGGCACCGGACTCCTGCTCCCTGACGATGGGCACCGTGAATTTCGGCGACGACGTGTTCATGAACCCCTGGGGGTTCGTCACCGAGCTCTACCAGCTGACCCAGGAGCGCCAGGTGGTGCCGGAGTTCGAGCTGTTCGACCTCGGCCAGGTGTCCGCGCTGGGTCGGCTCCTGCACAAGCACGGCGTGCCGTACGGCGGACGGGTGCACGCCGACCTGGTGATGGGTGTCCCAGGCGGCATGCCGGGCACCGCCGACGCGCTGGTGGCCGCGGTGTCCGCCCTGCCCGAGGCCGTGACCTCGTGGTCGGCAACCGGAGTGGGGCGTACGACGCTCGCCGTCGCGCTGGCGGCTCTGTCGAAGGGCGGTCACCTGCGAGTGGGGATGGAGGACGTCCTCACGATCGCCAAGGGACAGCCGGTGCAGCACAACGCGGAGCTGGTCGAACGGGCCGCGCAGCTGGCCACCATCGCCCAGCGCCCGCCGATGAGCACCGACGAGGCCCGCGACCTGCTCCAGGTGCGCGCCGCCTGACCCGGACCGCCGACAGCGGCGCCACCTCGATGGGGTGACGCCGCTGTCGGCTTGGGCAGCTGCCCTAGGAGGCGTCCAGGAACAGGGCCCTGGCGCTCCAGTCGATGCCGTCGACGGCGGGGCCGCTGACGTTCGAGACGGTGCCGGCGACCGGGCCGCCCTGCCACTGCACTGACTGCAGTGACCCGTCAGCGTTTCTGAAGTAGAGCCTGCCGTTGGCCGGGAAGCCGCCGGTAACCCTGCTCCAGTCGATCCCCGAGCCGGTGTCGACCGCGGTGAAGCGGACGGCGCCGACGGTGCGGCTCTCCGGGGTGAAGTACCGGTAGTACAGCCCGGTCTGGCCCGCGAGGGTGTAGTACATCCGGCCCGTGGTCCGGTCGAACCACATCCCCTGCACCGCGGGGAGCTCAGCGGAGAAGGCGGTCAGGCCGTTCAGGTCGACCTGTCGGGCTCCGCCGAACCAGTTGCCGCCGTTGAACGACCGCCAGGTGAATGTTCCGTCGGCCCAGCCGGTGTACAGCCGGCCGTCGACCATGAACGCGCCCCGGGCGCTGCTCCAATCCACGCCACCGTTGCCGGTCTCGGTGGAGCCGGTGGAGCCGGTCTCGGTCAGACCGATCCGCAAGACGTCGTCGTTGTCGTCGGTGTCCGGCGGCGCAGCAGTGTCGGTCCTGCCCAAGAGGAAGGCGTTGCCCGGCAGGGAGCCGGTGTTGTCGGCCGGCATGCTCGCACCGCCGGCGAGTGGCATCAGGGCGAGCGCTCCAGTGGTCTCGCCGCCGACGCGGTCACCGTCGTGGCCGACCCACAGACCCTCGGCGGTGGTGTTGAAGCCCAGCACGCCCCAGTTCCCGGGGAGCTTGCGGGGATTCCATCCGAACGGCAGGCCGTTGCGCGGGTCCAGGGCGGCCAGACCGCGCCGGTGCACCGCGCCGGGGCCGACCCGGTCACCAGCGTAGGGGTTGTTGGTCCAGCGGAAGTGCCCGCCGATGTAGATCGTAGGGCCGGTGATGTGCACCGCAGTCGTGCTGTCACCGCCCATGTAGTCGACCCAGGTCGGCTGCTGTCCGCTGCCGGTACCGTCGAACTCCCAGCGGCTGACCGTATCGCACAGGGTGCCTGAGGTGACACCGCCGTTGAAGGCACCACCGGTCACGACGACGAAGTACTCACCATCCGGGGATGCGTCGACATCAAGCGTGTACGTCGGGAAGTTCGCGCTGCACGTCATCGAGAACCGGTTGGTGGACCAGTCGCTCAGCGTCGCGGTTGCGCCACCGGTGTCGACCATCGCCGCCTGCACCCGACTCTGCCCGTCGACAGTGCGGAAGTTGCCGATCGCCAGCAGCTTGGACCCGTCGGGGGTCATCGTGAACTGCTCGACACCCACCCCGTTGTACCCGGACATGGGCCGTGGGGTCCCTGAGTTCCCGCGGAACTCGTCGGCGAAGGTGAGGTCCAGGCTGCCGGTGTTGGCGCCGGTCTGCGGGTCCAGCGCCACCAGCCCGGTGTGGGGCACTCCGCGAACATTCTTGAAGTAGCCGCCGACGTACAGCCTGCCGTTGGCCAGGTGCAGGTCGGTCACCTTGCTGTCGAAGCCGGGTGACCGGAACGTGGTCATCACCTGTCCGGTGTCGACGTCGATGCGCGCGACTCGGCTGGTCCTGCGCAGCCCGTCGACCCGGCGGAACGACCCGCCGACGTAGACGCTCTGGCCGTCGCCGGCCGGGATCACATCGAAGACCCTGTCGGCGATGCCCGGCACGAACGTGTCACTGATGCTGCCGCTGCTGTCGAACGCGAAGATGTTGTTGCGCGTCACCGGGCTGGCCGCACCACGCTCCCGGACACTGGAGAACTCACCCACCGCCACCGTGGTCCCACCAACCGTGGCGGTCCCGAAGACGCCCCTGCCGTCCTCCTCGACGATCGGCGTCCAGTCCACCGGGTTGTCTGAGACCAGTCGGTCGTGCTGCATGCCCGCATACCCGGGCAGAACACCGGCGAGCAGGGCGGCAACACCACACCCCACACCGATCCTTGTCGACAGTCTCATGACTTCCTCCTGGGTGCTTCGGGACACCGCACGCGGCGTCCTGCGACCTTGTTGTGCATGACGAACCCCCCTGTAAACCCAGGACCCCCTGGAATGGCAATGGAAAAGTGTGCCGCGGCACACGCACCGCCGGCACAGCGACTGCAGTGACAGGGTCTTCCGGAGGTCCGGTCACGCCATCGCCAACCTTGGTGATTCCAGGGTCGACGTACGGCCTCCGATCTGGCACAAGCGCCAGCCGTACGCCATCGGTCATTCGGCTGCTTCGCCGCTGATCCCCAACGTTGGCGATGCCCCACCCATGCCGACGAACAAGGCTGTCATTGGGTCGCTGATGCCTTTCGCGGCCCGGTGCGCTCGTCGATCCAAAGGCGAGCCGTGACAGGGGGGAGGGGTCCATGAGCTTGCAGTCGAACCGGGCGGTACCTCTGCCGCGACGGCTGGGCCCGTCGTCTACGTCACGGCCTCTTCGCCAGCCCCCGAGCGAAGATGCCGGCCATCCGGTCGCCAGGACCGGCGAGCGCACCTTCTCTCGCAGGGAGGCCTCCGCACAGGAACGGCGCTACGTTGCACGGTTGCGGGTCGGGGATGCCGCCGTGGCGCTCTTCACGGGGTCCGCCGCCTACCTGACCCGCACAGCCGGCACCGATGCCGTCGCCCCCGGCTACCTGATGATGAGCCTGCTGTTCCCCATGGTCTGGCTGTCGGTGATCACGCTGACGCGGGCCTACGAGCCGCGCTTCCTGCATGTGGGCTCGGAGGAGTTCCGGCGGATCGCCCAAGGCGGTCTGGGCTTCGCGCTGGTGGCAGCGTTCGCGTCCTTCGCGCTGGGGTTCGAGCTCGCCCGCGGGTACCTGTCGGTTCTGGTGGTGCTCGCGACAACCGGGACGCTGTGCACGCGGTTGGCTCTGCGCAAGCGACTGCACCGACAGCGGTCCTCAGGCGTGGGCTGGATGCGTCGGGTGCTGGTCGTCGGCCAGGACGACGGCGTGCGTCATGTGCTGGCTGAGCTCGGTGAGCAACGGTGGCACGGCTACCAGGCGGCGGGTGTCTGCCTCGACGAGCCGGCGACCGGGCAGGCGTACCACGTGCCGGTCGTCGTCGGGCTGGAGAACATCCCCGCGGCCGCCGCGCGAGTCGACGCCGACACCGTGGTCGTCCAGCCCGGGCGGCATCTCGGTGCGGCCGCCCTGCGACGTTTGGGATGGCAGCTCGAGGGCACCGGCACACGGCTGCTGGTGGCCCCCGGCCTGACCGACGTCGCACACAGGCGCACCACCGTCCACCCGGTGGGCACCCTTCCGCTGCTGCACGTGGACCACCCCGAGCTCACCGGCTTTCGGCGTCTCGCCAAAGATGTCGTCGACCGGGTGGCCGCGGCCGCGGGCCTGCTGGTGCTCTTCCCGATGCTGCTGGTGCTGATGGCGGCCGTACGCCTGGACAGCAGGGGACCCTCCGTCTTCCGGCAGCATCGGGTGGGACGTGCGGACAGCCGGTTCACCATGTACAAGCTTCGCACCATGACCGTCGACGCTGAGGCCCGTCGGCACGAGCTGGTCGACCTGAACGAGTCCGACGGTGCGCAGTTCAAGATCCGTGACGACCCCAGGGTGACCAGGGTGGGCCGGGTGTTGAGGCGGTACTCCCTGGACGAGCTGCCCCAACTCTACAACGTGTTGCTGGGGCATATGTCCCTGGTCGGTCCGCGTCCGCCGCTGCTTTCGGAGGTCGACGAGTACGACCACGACGTGCGCAGACGCCTGGTGGTCAAGCCGGGGCTGACCGGGCTGTGGCAGGTCAGTGGGCGTTCCGACCTGCCGTGGGAGGAGGCGGTCCGGCTTGACCTGCGCTACGTCGACAACTGGTCGCCGCTGCTGGACATGTCGATCATCTGGAAGACCGGCCGGGCGGTTCTGTCCCGTTCAGGTGCCTACTGATGCTCGTGCCCGACAGACCACCGGCCGCCGGAGCCATCGTCCGGGACCGGCTCGAGACACTCGAACGGCTCTGGCCCGGCTCGGCATCAGAGGTCGTCGGGTGGTCCCGGCAGGCGCCGGACACGCTGCGGCGGGACACGCGGCACTGGTCCCTGGTGTCAGCGCGCGGAGGCGCGCAGATCCTGGTGCCCGACTCCCCGTCCCTCCGCCGCGCAGCCCTACGTGGTTTCGGCTCGGTCGGGATGACCGATCGGGCTCGTGGTGCAGTGGCAGGGTTCATGCACCGCGGGCAGCCATTGGTCTTGACCAGACATGTCACCATCACGAGCCCGTCGCGGGACCCATCGATCGAAGCGCACCTCTCCGACGTACTCGGACGACCCGTGAGTGTGGCTGTGTGGCTCGACGCGAATCAGGGCGACGGGGTGCTCATCCTGCAGGTCCTGGATGACGCCGCCGACACGGTCGCCTTCGCCAAGGTTGCCACCACGCCTCGGTCACGTGAGCTCGTGCGCGCGGAGGCCCAGGCACTGAAGACTCTCGCGGGTGTGCGCCTGACACATGTGAGCGCACCGGCGAGTCTGTACCACGGAGGATGGCAGGGGCTCGAGGTCATGGTGGAGACCCCTCTGCTGTCGAGGAGCCGGCGACGGGGCGACAGCCACCTGATGCTCGCCGCCATGCGCGAGGTGTCTCTGTGCTCGGAGGTAACCGTCGAGCCCCTCGTGAACAGCAGGTATCTGGCACGTCTACAGAGCCGGCTCGAGTCTCTACGTGGCGACGAGGCCAACGCCATGCTGCACCGGGCACTCGGCGAGCTGGTGCGGGCAAGTGGGAACGTGCCGTGGTGGTTCGGCTCATGGCACGGTGACCTGACAGCCGGAGACGCACCCGTCGGCGACGATGGTCGACTGCAGATCTGGGGCTGGCGGCATTTCACGGCTCCCGTCCCGTGCGGTTTCGACGCCCTTCATCGGGCGCTGCACGCGAGCCTGAGACGCGTCACCGGAGGCCGACGCGCTGTCACCACCCTTCTCGACGACGCAGCCCGTGCCCTGCGGGGATGGTCGGTGCCGGCCGGGCAGCAGCCGATGGTCGTGCTCGCCTACCTGGTCGACATCGGAGCGCGCTATCTCCGCACCGAGCAGTCAGGCCTGTCGGGTCCTGTGCCCCCGCTGCATACCTGGCTGTTGCCACCACTGGCAAGGGAGACGCAGCGTCTCTCGAACGCACGCCCTTCGGGCTGAGGCCCCTTGGGTCATGCCGACAGGCGCGAGGCGGGCCTCATCTGGCGTCGCGAGCCATCGCGACGGCCGCGATCTGTGAGGTCACCCTGAGCTTGGCCAGGATCGACTTGACCTGCGTGCGCACGGTTGCCTCGGAGACGAATGACTCGATGGCGATCTCGCGGACGCGTTTGCCGGCCGACAGCGCGCCAAGCACCTCGCTTTCGCGTCGTGTCAGGCGGTCCAGACGGGCGCGAAGGCCCTGGTCGTCGCTGCGATGGCGGTACCACCGCTGGACGAGCTCGAGCCGGTGGGCCTCAGGCATGACGACACGTCCATTACTGACACACCGCACGGCTGCCACGATCTGGTCCAGGCTCGACGCCTTCGGCAGTACCCCGTGCGCGCCGTGGGCCAGGCACTCGCCCCAACGCAGGTGCTCGGTCGAGGCCGTGACCACGATGACCACACACCCTGCCTGGGCCAGCGGGCTGACCAACGAGGTGGCATCACCGGCAGGGCCCAGGTCGAGATCGAGCAGGACGACCCCAGGGTGACTGGCGAGTATCGGACCGAGCAGGCTTCTGGCGCCGTCGTTCAGCTGCGGCACTGCCACGGTCACGACCTCGAAACCCTCGGCTGACAGCGTTACGTGCAGCGAGTCGGCGAGCAGGGCGTGGTCCTCGACGAGCGTGATGCGTACGCGTTCGGTCCTCATCAGGCCTCCTCAGACGGGGTGCGCTGCCCAGGAAGCACTTGCCTCGACACCTGGGCTGCGGGCAGTGCAAGCGCGAACTGGGCTCCCGCGCCGGGCTGCGGGGTGTGTAGGGCCAACGTGCCCCGCTGGTTCGCGGCGAGTCGCTGGGCGATGTACAGGCCGAGGCCCTGGCCCGGTGACCCGGCGGAACGTTCGCCACGCTCGAAGATCCGCTCGGCGAGCTCGGCGGGGATCCCGGGGCCCTCGTCGTGCACCGTGATGCGGATGACGTCTCGTCGGTCCTCGACGAGGATCTCGACGGGACTCTCGGGTGCGTGCCGGCCGGCGTTGGTGAGCAGGACGTTGAGAATCTCCGCGACCTCGTCAGCCCGGATGAGCGCACAGGCTCCCGTAGGGCGCCAGCGGACCGTCATACCCTGCTCACGGTGCCGCACCACCAATGGTCGGATCACGTCGTCGAGCATCACCGGTCCGGGTGCGGTGAACAGGCTCTCCGAGGTGAGCAGCCTCTCCAGTCGCGCCAGCTCGTCACCCATCATCTGCTCGAGTGTCTGCTTGCGTGCGATGTCCAGCTCATGCTCGTAGCGGCTCAGGGCACCCGATGCACTCCGAATTCCCGCGATCGTCGAACGCAGCTCGTGCATCCGCTCCTGCTCCCGTCGTACGGTCTCCTCTGCGGAGACGGCACGCAGGCTGAGCGAAAGCATGCGGAGGCCGTTGAAGTCGATCGCCGTTCTCAGCAGCGAGAGCGCGAGGACTCCCAGCAGAACCGCGGCCACCATCGCGACGAGCTCCGAGACCACCTTCAGCGGCGGCCACCAGGCGTGCGCGAACACATCGATCAGCGAGGCGATGCCGAGCCCGAGGAAGACGATGGCGATGCGCGTGGAGACCGGACGGTTGATCGAACGTGCGTTGTGCAGGAACGCCCAACCCAACCCAACCGCCAGCATGCCGATGCCGAGCGACACCACGCCGCCGACCAGCCATGTGAGGCGTGGGATGGCCTGCTGTTCTCCGATGATGCTGACGGCGACCACGACCGCCGAAGCGAGACCACCATGGATGGCAGCAAGGCGCATCGGCCGCAGCTTGCTGTCCACCTGGGGGGCTCGCAGACTGCGAAGCAGTGGCCCGGCCGCGCAAACGACGACCGTGAGCTGCACCAACGGATGGGTGCTCCTCAGTGCATCGCTCGAATCGGACGCGACGTCTGCGAAGGAAAAGGGCAGCTGAGGCAGTGACAGCACGGTGAAGGTCGTCGCAAGCAAGCCGACGCCCGCTTCACCCGTGAGGCGCCAGCGTAGGTAGAGACCAAGGCTGGCAAGCAGGATGGCGATGCACCACGACAGGTGGAGGGATGCGTGGATGCGGCCCGTGTCGGTCGGCCCTTCCGCGGCGAGCAGTGCGATCGCGAGGGCGCCCAGCCCGAGGACCGGCGCCACCAGCGCGGTCCGACCCCAGAAGTGTGCGCGCGGATCCTCCAGCCCGAGATCGGGCGGTGTCCTGTCTACCCCTCTGCGGTCGGGCCCTCTGTACGCCGAAACTGCGCGCTCTCCCCACCCCGACACCCTTATGACGATAAGGCTGGGTCCGGCGGAATATCCGGGGCTTTGCCTTTCCCTACCCAATCTTGGGGAGCTTTCCGCGCGCTTTTTACCCGCAACGTGTCGTGACTGTTTCCTAACCCCACAAGGAGTCATCGGAAGGCGACGATCCGCTACGGAGCACGGGGCGAGTCGACGGTTCGAGCCTGACGCCGAGCGCGCACACATGTCAGGGGCCCACCGAACCCGGTGGGCCCCTGACCGGAGCGGCGCTCAGGACCGCGTCAGGCGGGCCTGGCGCCCCCGGTTGCGTCGTGGAGACCACAGTCCCTTGGTGTCGCGACCTTCGAGCCGACAGATCAGCTCAGAGGGCACGTGGAGTTGTTC
>JBOHDD010000110.1:0-6838 GCA_050699155.1 Nocardioidaceae bacterium | reverse complement strand
GTGGAGGGCTCACCACCGGCCGGGTCACGCGCGTTGGTCGCCTACGCCCCCGACGGCGGTGGCACCACCTCGAGCGCGGCGCCGGTGCGCGCGGTCAGGTGACGACCAGCCGGGTCAGTGGCGTCCGTACCGGCTCAGGCAGGCGCAGCGGCCGGTTGCCCGGTGTGATGCTGCCCAGGACCGACGGGCCGGACGCGCCGGTGCAGGACGGCACCGTCCCCGCGATCCCGTGCACGGTGAGGAACCCGAGCAGGGCGAAGGCGTACGCCTCCTTGTCGTCGGGGCTCACGCCGAGGTCGGCGATGCTGCGTACGCTGCACCCCGGTGTGGCTGCGTCACGCAGGCGACCCATCAACCAGGAGTTGCGCGTGCCTCCACCGGAGACGAACACGTCCTCGACCCGATGACGACCCAGCTCGGAGGCGACGAGGGTTGCCGTCAGCTCCGACACCGTTGCGATCACGTCGTCCGGAGACAGCGGCGGGAGCGAGGTGAGGCGGGTCTGGAGGTACGGCCAGTGGAACATCTCCTTGCCGGTGGACTTGGGTGCCGGGCGCCGGTAGTACGGCTCGTCCAGCAGGGTGCGCAGCAGGTCGTGATGCACGGTGCCCAGGGCGGCGTGCGCACCGTCGGCATCGTAGGGCTCCCCGCACAGCTCACGGGCCGCCGCGTCGATCAGTGCGTTGGCCGGGCCGATGTCGTAGGCGAGGGTGGTCTCGGCGGACAACACCGTCACGTTGGCGATGCCGCCGAGGTTGAGCGCCGCGCGCGCCGGTCCCCGCGAGGCGAGCAGCAGTACGTCGAAGAGGCTTACCAGGGGTGCACCCTGACCACCTCGAGTGAGGTCACGGCTGCGCAGGTCGGACACCACCGGCGTGCCGGTGGCGTGGGCGATCCACGCGGGTTGCCCCAGCTGCAGCGTGCCGCGCGCTCGACCGTCGTCGTCGACCCAGTGGAACATCGTCTGCCCGTGCGAGACGACCAGGTCGGCCCGGCCGTCGCACAGCTCGGCGATGCCGCGGGCGGCCGCATCGGCGAACGCCTGGCCGAGTGTGGTGTCGAGCCGGCACACCGCGGCGTACGACGTCACCTCCGGGGGCATGCCGGCAGCGATCGCACCGCGCAGCTCCTCGGCGTAGGGGACACGCAGCGCGCCGAGCGGGCGCAGGTGTACCTCACCGTCGCGCAGACCGAGGTCGGCGGCGGCGACGTCGATCGCGTCGTACGACGTGCCCGACATGATGCCGATGACCCGCATGGACCCTCCAAGGCGACGAAAATTTCCCTCTTCACAACTACTGAGGTTGGAGGATAACGTCACTCGGGTCGGGGGTGGTTCGTCGAAGGGAGCCCGTCGTGGGCACGACCCAGCACCTCCGCGCTCGCGGCACCTCGGTGGCAGTCTGTCTGGTTCTCGCCCTGGCCGGGTGCAACCCCACGCCCGAGTCCGGCGAAGGAGGCGGGGGTGGGCCCTTCATCGTCGCCCGGACCGCCGACATCGACGGCCTCGACCCCGCCGTCGCCACGGCCTTCCAGACCCTCCAGACCCTGGGTCTCGTCTACGACACCCTGGTCGAGACCGACGAGCAGGGCGAGCTCGTACCAGGTCTGGCCAGCGACTGGCAGGTCAGCGGCGACGGCAGGACGGTGACCCTGACCCTGAGGGAGGGCGTGAAGTTCCACGACGGCGCCTCCCTGACCGCCGCCGACGCGAAGGCGACGATCGACCGGCTGCTCGACCCCGACACCGGCTCTGTCGTCGCGTCGAACCTGACCAACGTGTCCGACATCCGTGCCGAGGACGACACCACACTGGTGATCGAGCTCGCCCGCCCGGACAGGGCCCTGCTCGACGTCCTGAGCCAGACCGGCACGTCCATCGTCGACGAGCAGGACATCGACGACGGCACGGTGCAACGCCGGGCCAACGGCACCGGCGCGTTCCGCTGGGTCTCCTGGCAAGAGGGTCAGAAGGTCACGCTCGAGGCGAACCAGCAGTACTGGGGCGACGTGCCGCAGCTCGACCGCGTGGAGATGCGGGTGATCCCCGACGAGTCCTCGATCCTCTCGGGGATGCGGGCCGGCAGCTTCGACCTCGGTGTCGTGTCCGACCCCAGTGTCGCCAACCAGGCTGACCCGGAGGCGATGCAGGTGCTGTCGCAGCCGACGCTGTCCTACCACGTCCTCCAGCTGAACGGCCGCCGCGGCCCGCTGCGTGACGTCGCGGTGCGACAGGCGATCGCGTGCGCACTCGACCGTCAGCAGGTGGTCGACACGGCGTACTTCGGCGAGGCCGAGGTCACCGGGCCGATCACCAGCCCGGCCTACGAGTACGACGCGACGGAGGGACTGCCCTGCGACCCGCCCGACCTCGGCGCCGCACGCGACATGCTCGCGCAGGCGGGGTACTCCGACGGGCTCACGCTCGAGACCATCGTGATGGTCGGGGAGTACGCCACAGCCACCAACATCGCGCAGTCCGTCCAGGGCCAGCTGGCGAAGATCGGCGTACGTCTCGAGCTGAAGCAGCAGCAGACCGACATCTACGTCGACAGCTGGCTGGAGGCCAAGTTCGATGCTGCCGTCGCGCTCAACGGTGGCAGCACGGACCCCTACCTGATGTACGGGCGCTACTACACCAGCAACGCCTCGCTGGCGAAGCCGGCAGGCCTCAGCGACCCGAGGCTCGACCAGCTGCTGCGGCAGGCGAACGCGACGACCGACGAGACAGAGCGCACGCAGCTCTTCCAGCAGCTGCAGCAGGAGCTGCTGAGGCTCTCGCCGTGGGTGTGGTTACAGCAGAACCAGTCCTACTACCTCGTCGGCGAGGACGTGGAAGGCTTCCAGGCCATGACGACCGAGTCCCTTGACGCCCTCGCCCGGACCAGTCGCGGGAACAGTGGATGACCTGGCGCTACCTCGCCGCGCGCCTCGCGGGGACGGTGGCGACGCTGGCCGGGGTGGCGGTGCTGGTCTTCGTTGTCCTCAGGGCGCTGCCGGGTGACGCGGTAACGGCCAGGCTCGGCACCGAGACCGGCGTCCTGACCGGCGAGCAGCTCGCCGCCCTGGAGCGCTACTACGGGATCGACCAGCCCCTCTGGCAGCAGTTCACCAGCTGGCTGGGGAGCGTCCTGACCGGCAACATGGGGGTCTCGGCAGACTCCGGTGCCGCCGTCTCCGGGCTGATCCTGTCCGCGCTTCCGGTGACGCTCGAGCTGTCCATCCTGTCGGTCCTCATCTCGACCCCGGTGGGTGTCGCCCTGGGGATGCTGGCGGCCAGCCGACCGGGCCGGGCCCGTGACATCGGCGTCCAGTCGGTCGGGATGGTGGGGTTGGCTCTGCCGGAGTTCGTGCTGGCCTCGGTCACGGTGGCCGCCCTCGCGTCGGCGTTCTCCTACTTCCCCGACCCGGGCACGTTCGTGCCCGTCACCGAGTCGGTCGGCGGCAACCTCTCCCAGATGCTCTACCCCGCCCTCGTGCTCTCCGTCGGCCTGGTCGCGACGATCATGCGTACCACCAGGTCGGCCTACCTCGAGGTGATGGGCACCGACTTCGTGCGGACGGCACGTGGGAAGGGGCTTGCCCCCCGGCGGATCAGGATCCGGCACGTGCTGCACAACGCGTCGATCCCCATCGTGACCATCGTGGGCATCCAGTTCGGCTACCTGCTCGGCGGCACGGTGATCATCGAGCAGATCTTCGCCCTTCCCGGGCTCGGCCGTCTTCTGCTCACCGGCATCCTCCAGCAGGACTACGCGGTGGTGCAGAGCACCGTGCTCGTCGTCGCGGTGGCTTTCGTGCTGGTCAACCTGCTCGTCGACCTCACCTACCGCGCACTTGACCCGAGGGCCAGGTTGCGATGAGCGACCGCGCGGACGCACCGACACCGGGTGCACCTCCGGTCGTGCACCTGGCGCCGGCGGCGCGCCCTGGCGGGTTCCGCGTCGTAGCCGTCGGGGTATGGCGGGACCGCAATGGCCGCGTCGGACTTGTCGTCACTGTGATCCTTGGCCTGCTGGCGCTGGCCGCGGTGCTCGGCCTCACGCCGCACGACCCCGTCGCGCAGAGTCCTGCCGACCAGCTCCAGGGTCCCTCCGCGAGTAACTGGTTCGGTACCGACCAGTTCGGGCGTGATATCGCCTCGCGCACCTTCGCCGGCGTCGCGTCTTCGCTCCGTGTCGCGTTCGTCTCGGTGGGCATCGCCGCCGTCATCGGGGCGGTCGTGGGAGTGGCCTCCGGCTATGCGGGCGGTGCCTGGGACCAGGTCACCGGGCGCTTCACCGACGTGCTCTTCGCCTTCCCGGCCACGCTGCTGGCCCTCTCGATCATCGCAGCGCTCGGACGCGGCTGGTTCAACACCGCGATCGCCATCGCGATCGTCTACATCCCGATCTTCGTCCGGGTCGCCCGCGGGCCGACACTCTCGGTCCGCGGGCTGGAGTACGTGGCGGCCGGCCGAGTCCTGGGGTTCTCCGGTCGCCGCATCCTGTTCCGGCACGTGCTGCCGAACGTGAGCTCACCCATCGTGGTCCAGGTGGCGCTGGCGCTCTCCTGGGCGATCCTGACCGAGGCGGGGCTGTCGTTCCTGGGTCTGGGCACCCAGCCGCCCGACCCTTCGCTCGGGCTGATGGTGAGCGAGGCCCGCAACCTGGTCACCACCGCCTGGTGGACGATGGTGTTCCCGTCGCTCGCGGTGGTGGTCGCCGTCATCGGCCTGAACCTGGTCGGTGACGGGCTGCGCTCGGCGCTCGACCCGAAGGGGGACACCGGTGGCTGACGGCGCCGCTGGATGTGAGGCCGTCCTGTCCGTACGTGACCTGCGCACGTCGGTCCGCTCCGACGGTCGCGAACTTCCGCTGCTGCGGGGCGTGTCCTTCGACGTACGTCCCGGTCAGGCCGTGGCCCTCGTGGGGGAGAGCGGCAGCGGCAAGTCACTGACCGCACTCTCGGTCATGGGGCTGCTGCCACCCGCGGCCAGGGTGGTCGGCGGCTCGGTGCATCTGGCGGGCCGTGACCTCGGCTCTCTCGACGAGGACGAGCGCCGGCACGTACGCGGGTCCGAGATCGCGATGATCTACCAGGACCCGATGACCTCCCTCAACCCGCTGATGCGGGTCGGGGCGCAGGTGGTGGAGGGCCTCACGGCGCACGGCATGGCTGCCGACGACGCTCGCACCCGGGCGGTGGAGGTGCTCGGAGAGGTCGGACTGCCACGGCCGGAGCGGCTCGCCCGGCGCTACCCGCACGAGCTGTCCGGTGGGCAGCGTCAGCGGGTGATGATCGCGATGGCGGTGGCCCTGCGACCCAGGGTGCTGATCGCGGACGAACCGACCACCGCCCTCGACGTCACGATCCAGCAGCAGATCCTCGACCTGGTGGACGACATGAGACGCAGCACCGGGCTCGCACTGCTGTGGATCACCCACGACCTCGGCGTGGTGGCCAGGGTGGCCGAGCACATCCTGGTGATGTACGCGGGCCGGGTCGTCGAGTCGGGCAGGAGCCGTGAGCTCTTCCGGCGGCCCGAGCACCCGTACACCGCCGGACTGCTCGGCTCGGTTCCGCGCATCGTCGGCGACCAGCGCCCGACCCTGCCGCAGATCGGCGGCAACCCGCCGGACCTCGCCGCACTGCCCCCCGGATGCCCGTTCCGTCCGCGCTGCCCTCAGCGGGTCGACCGGTGTGCCGAGGTGGAGCCGGTGCTCGAGCCGCATGGTGACCAGCTCGCCGCCTGCTGGGTGCCGCGGGAGCGGTGGTCCTCGTGACGCTGGTGGCCCAGGATCTGGTCAAGCACTACCGCACGCGTGACGGTGCCGTGCACGCCGTCGACGGAGTCTCGTTCACGGTGCAGCGTGGCCAGACCCTCGGACTGGTGGGGGAATCTGGCTGCGGCAAGTCCACGACGGCGCGGATGCTGGTGCGGCTCGAGAAGCCGACGTCGGGCCGGATCCTGCTCGACGACGAGGACATCGCCTCCATGCGGGGTACGGCGCTGTCCCGCGTGCGCCGTCGGATCCAGATGGTGTTCCAGGATCCCACCTCGTCGCTGAACCCGAGACTGACCGCCGGCACCGCGCTGCGCGAGGTGCTGACCGTGCACCGGATCGCGGCGACCGATGCACAGCGGCGTACCCGCGTGAACGAACTGCTGGAGATGGTGGGTCTGCCGGCCTCGACGGGCGACCGCTACCCGCACCAGCTCTCGGGAGGACAGCGTCAGCGCGTCGGCATCGCGCGGGCGTTGGCGGTGCAGCCGGATGTCATCGTCCTCGACGAGCCGGTGTCGGCGCTCGACGTCTCGGTACGCGCGGAGGTGATGAACCTCCTGGTCAGGCTGAGGGACGAGCTCGGCCTCACCTACGTGTTCATCTCCCATGACCTCGGCATGGTGCGGCACATCAGCGACCGCATTGCCGTGATGTATCTCGGCAGGGTGCTGGAGACGGGTGACTGGCGGACCGTGTCCGACACCCCGCTGCACCCGTACACGCGGTCGCTGCGCGACGCCGTACCCGTGCCCGACCCGGAGGTGGAGGCCCGACGCGTCACGACCCCGCTCCGGGGCGAGGTGCCGGACGCGGTGCACCCGCCACCGGGGTGCACCTTCCACCCCCGCTGCCCGTACGCCGAGGATCGCTGCCGGCGCGAGGTGCCGACACTCCGCGAGATCGCGTCGCGACATCGTGCCGCCTGCCACTTCAGCGAGCAGCTCTACCTGTGACGCGTCGCCATTCCTGGACGGCGTCGTGAGTCCCACGCAGGGCCTCGGCCGTACGCCGGTGTGAGCGTTGAGCGACGGTCACGAACAGGCAGTCCACCACGAGCAGCTGGCTGATAC
>JBOHDD010000109.1:0-8857 GCA_050699155.1 Nocardioidaceae bacterium | reverse complement strand
CCGTCGAGGTGCGTCTCGGCCGCGACGCGGTGCCCGGCAACCGTCACCGCCCGGACGGCATCGAGCTCAGATGGCGGCAGATCGGGATCAAGGGTCTCATCGCGGACCCGCAGCTGCCGTTCTTCGTGCAGTGGCAGAGCAGGCTGGACCACCATCCCTCGTCGGGAGCGAGCGGTCAGATCAGCCTGGTCAAGCTGGAGATCGCCGGTGACCCCACGCGGGTGACCGCGTGGCTCGGCGAGGACCCCGCGGCCATCCTGCACAGCCTGGAGGTCGAGTGGGTGGCGCCGCACGGCATTCCCGGAGTGGTCGCGGCACACTTCCAGACCGCTGACGGAATCGTCCGTATCTGAGTATCTGCACGGATGTGTTTCGAGCCCGCCCCGCGGCAGGCTCGAGGTATGACGGCTGAGCACGACCATGACCCGCTCACGCGGGCCCTTCTCCCGGTGGGAATCTGCACACTGGCCGCCACCGCGCTGAACACCTGGTGGGTCGCCTCGCTCGCGGCCGGTGGCGACCGCAACGACCTCGTCGCCGCCACCACGGTGATGGGCGCCACGATGGCGACCATCTTCGCCTACGGCCTCTCTGCCGGGCTGCTGGCGTGGCGGCTGAGGCCTCTGCTGTGGGGGTACGTGCCCGGTCTGGCCGCCGTGCTCGTCACCGGGCTGCTGATCTCCGCCGTACCCGGCCGTGGGCCACTGAGTGCCGCCGCCGTCGCCGCAGACTCCTGGGTCCTCCTCGACCCGCTGCTGTGGGCGTCCTTCGTGCTTCTCGCGCTAGCGTGGCGCAGATGGCAGCGACTGCGCGGGGTGCGATCCGCAGCCCCAACATCTGGCGGGCTCCCGCCGTCTACGAGGTCGAGAACAGCGCCGTAGACCCGTACGCCCGCCTGTCCGAGTCGATGCGCGAGATCCGCGACTGGTCGGGCCAGAACGTCCTCGACGTCGGCTGCGGGAGCGGTTTCCACCTGCCGGGGTTCGCCGCCAGCGCCTCCCGAGTGGTCGGCGTCGAGCCGCACAGCGGACTGGCAGGACGGGCGCGTGCCCGCTGCGCCGGCCTGGCCAACGTGCAGGTTCGCGTGGGCGCAGCACAACAGCTACCGCTGGCCGGCAGCTGCGTCGACGTGAGCCATGCCCGCTGGGCGTACTTCTTCGGTCCCGGCTGCGAGCCCGGCCTGCGCGACCTGGCCCGGGTGATGCGCCGCGGCGGTATCTCCTTCGTGATCGACAACGACGCCACCCGCAGCACGTTCGGCCGCTGGTTCCGCACCGCGCTACCGGCGTACGACGCCGATACGGTCGAGCGCTTCTGGTCACGCAACGGCTGGCATCGTCGCAGCATCGACATGGGCTGGCGGTTCGGCTCCCGTGCGGACCTCGAGTCGGTAGTGCGGATCGAGTTCGCACCCGAGCACGCGGACCGGATCATCACCGAGCACGACGGACTCGAGGTCGACTACGCGGTCAACCTGTGGTGGCGCGAGTGGTGAGCCGCCGCTACTTGACACCACCCGCGGAGAGCCCGGCGACGATCCTGCGCTGGAACAGCAGTACCAGGATGACCAGCGGGATCGTCATCAGCACTCCGGCGGCCATCTGGCTGCCGAACGGCGTGACGAACTGGGACGCGCCGACGAACTTGGAGATCGCCACCGGTGCCGTCTGCATCGACTGCTGCGTGGTCATGGTGAGCGCGATCAGGAACTCGTTCCAGGCGATCACGAAGGTGATTATTGCGGTGGTGAAGACACCCGGCGCCGCCAGCGGCATGATGATGCGCCGGAACGCCTGACCCTGCGTGCAGCCGTCGATCATCGCCGCCTGCTCGAGCTCGGCCGGCATCTGCCGGAAGAACGCCGTCAGGTTCCAGACGGCCAGGGGCAGCGCGAACGACAGGCTCGGGAAGATCAGCGCCTGGTAGGTGTTGATCCAGCCGATCTCGGTGAACAGCTTGAGCAGCGGGACGATCAGCGCGACCACCGGGAACATCGAGGTGGCGATGATGCTCGTCAGCACGAACCGCTTGAACCTGAAGTCCAGCCGGGCCAGCGCATAGGCGGTGACGGTGCCGATCAGCAGGGCCAGGACCGTGGTGGTGCCTGCGACGACGAGGCTGTTCAGCAGTGCGCGGCCGAAGCCCTGACCCGGCTGGAAGACCGCCGCGTAGTTCTCGAACGACACCGGTGACGGCAGGGCACTGATGTCGAACATGTCCGACGTTCGACGGAGGCTGGAGACGGCCATCCAGTAGAACGGCGCCAGGCAGTAGACGACGATCAGGGCGATGCCGATGTAGACCGTCAGGTTCCTCCAGCGGCGCGTGCCGGCCCCACGGCGGCGCGACGGCGCAGCGGTCGTGGTCATCAGCGTGCTCCTCTCGACAGTGCGAGCAGTCTGCGCACGGGGCCGGCGCGCGCGACCGGCCGGTCCTCGGCGTCACCGACGACGTTGGCGCCCAGCAGTGCGACGAACGCGAACACGACGGCGAACACGTACAGGAACAGCACGACGGCGTACGCGGCCGCGGCCCCGTAGGCCAGGTTGGACGCCTCGTCCTGGACCAGCATCGACAGCGTCTCGACCGACGACTTGCGTGCGCCGATCAGGATGTAGGGGAGGTCGAACATCCGCAGCGCGTCCAGCAGCCGGAACAGCACCGCCACCAGCAGCGCGGGCTTCACCAGTGGCAGGGTGATGTGCCAGAAGCGGCTCATCGCGCTGGCACCGTCGATCTTGGCCGCCTCGTAGATCTCGTCGGAGATCACCTGCAGCCCTGCGAGGGTGAGCAGCCCGATGAACGGCGCCGTCTTCCACACGTCGGCGATGATCACCGCGAGCTGCGCCTGGAAGCCCTCGGTGGTCCACAGCACCTGCCCGGGCAACATTGCGTTGGCCACGCCGTTGGTGTTGAAGATCCAGCGCCACAGCACCGCGGACACCGCGGTCGGGATCGCCCACGGGATCAGGATGCTGGCCCGCACCAGCGCACGACCGCGCATCGCCCGGTGCATGATCAGCGCCATCGCCACGCCGATCACCGTCTCCAGGGTCACGGTGGTGACGGTGAAGAACGTGGTGTTGTAGAACGCGTTGAGGAACCGCTCGCCGGCGACCTGGAAGATCGCCAGGTAGTTCTGCAGCCCGACGAACGGCTCCTCCTCGCTGACGAACCCGCCGACCAGGCCGGGCTCGCCGTACAGCGACTGGCGGAACGCCGACAGCATCGGGTAGGCGACCACCAGCACCAGCACCACCAGCGTCGGCGAGACCAGCAGCGCACCGAGACGTCCCGGCCCAGGTCGAGATGGGGACTCCGTAGTGACCACGACGAGCCCTAGCGCATCCCGGAGAGCTGGCCCTGCAGCTGCTGGAGGGCCTCGTCGCTGCTCATGTCACCGGAGATCGCGCCGTAGGCCGCCTCCTGGATCGCCGCGGTCGCATCGCCGTACTCGACGAACTTCGGACGTGGCTCGGCCGTCGCGATCGACTCTTGCAGAGTGGGCAGGAAGGGGAACTTCTTCACCATCGCGGGGTCGTCGTAGATCGACTCGATCGTGGGCGCCAGCGAGTTCAGGCTCAGCTGCTTGCGCTGCTGCTCCTCACTGCTCATGTACTTGATGAAGTCCAGTGCAGTGCCCTTGTTCTTCGCGTAGGAGGAGATGGCCATGTTGTGCCCGCCGAGGCTGGACACACCCTGGTCGCTGCTGATGCCGGGCAGCGGCGCGACGTCGAACTTGCCCGCGACCTTGCTGGAGCCGTCGGTGGCGTTCGCCAGCTCGTACTGGTACGGCCACTGCCGGTGGAAGACCAGCTTGCCCTCCTGGAACGCCAACCGTCCCTCCTCCTCCTGGAAGGTCAGCGCCTCGTCCGGAATGGTGCCCGACTCGAAGCCCTGCACCAGCGTGTCCAGGCCCTTCTGCGCCTCGGGGGTGTCCACGTGAGGGTTGCCCTGCTCATCGGTGACCGTCCCGCCGGCGGCGTTGACCGCCTCGGAGAAGTTCACGGTCAGGCCCTCGTACTTGTCGAACTGTCCGGCGTAGCAGGACATGCCCTTGGCCTCCGGCAGCTTCAGCACCTTGGCGCAGTCGGCCTCCATCTCCGCCCAGGTCGACGGCGGCCCGTCGATGCCGGCCTGCTCCAGCAGGTCGGTGCGGTAGTACAGCATCCCGCCGTCGGAGTTCCACGGTGCGGCGTACATCTTCCCGCGGTAGATCCCGGTCTGCACCGCGGGCTGCAGGTAGTCGTCCATCGGGAACTCGCTCTGCGGCAGCGGCTCGACCCACTGGTTGGCGGCGAACTCCGACGTCCACACCACGTCCAGCGACAGCACGGTGAACGCACCGGACTGGGTCTCGGCGTTCTGGATCATCTGCTGCCGCTGCGCGTCCGCGTCCTCGGGAAGCTCGACGAAGGTCACCTTCTCGTCAGGGTGATCCTTGTTCCACACGTCGATCTGGCCCTGGATGGTGCCGGTGCTGTCCTTACCCGCGACATAGGTGATCGGGCCATGTTCCTTGAACTGCTCGACCTGGGCGGCCTGCTGTGTCGACTCCTCACCGCCGCTGCCGCAGGCGGTGAGGGACATGGCGGCGCCGGTCACGGCAACGACCGCGATCTGACGGCGACGGGTGGACATCATCAACACTCCTTGCATGCGGGCCCGCCTGTCTGCGGACCCTCGGATCGGGGCGAACACGTTCTTCCCATTACTTGACTACTCATGCGAGAAATCTGCGAAACGTCATCGAGATGCGACCTGATGACACCTCTCGTTGTCGGGGTTGTCGGAGTTGTCGTGCCTCACGTGGATCCCCGAACCACGAGAGAGGGGGCGAGCAGCTCGCCGGGTCCGTCGGGCAGATCGCCGGATATCACCGCGTCGAGCCGGTTCACAATGGCCTCGGCGACGTCCTCGAGCGGCTGTCGCACCGAGGTGAGACCAAGGGGTACGACGGAGGCCGCCGGGGAGTCGTCGAAGCCGGTCACGGCGACGTCCCTGCCGGGGCGACTGCCCCACCGGTCCAGCGTGGACAGCGCACCGAGGGCGAGGGTGTCGCTGACACAGACCAGTGCGGTCGGAGGGTCCGCACGGTCCAGCAGGAAGGCAGCGCCCGCGGCGCCCTCCGATGCCAGGTCGACACACTGCGCGACCAGGCCCTCGTGCTCGACACCGTGCCGACGGCAGGCGGCCTCCCAGCCCGCCCGGCGGTCGTTGCCCAGGTCGGAGTCCGTCGACCAGCCGATGAACCCGATCCGCCGGTGGTCCCGCTCGACCAGGTGGTCGACGCACAGCGCCGTACCCGCGGCGCCGTCGACGTCCACCCAGGGGTGCTCGGGGGTGTCCTCCTCCCAGGGACGCCCGAAGGCCACGAACGGAGCGCCACGCTCTGACAGCCACCGCAGCCTGCCGTCTCCGCGGTGGGTGTCGGTGAGCACGAACGCATCCACAGCGGCGGTGCCGAGGAGGTCGCTGAACCCGGAGATCTCGTCCCCGGGGTCGTCCGCGGTGAACAGCAGGATGTGGTAGCCCGAGCCCATCGAGTGGGCGACAAGCGCGTGCAGGAAGCTGTCGAGCAGTGGGCCGGACCTGTCCGGCTCGGCCCTGTCCACCCGCAGCCCCACCAGCCTGGACTCCCGCCGGCGCAGCGACCGCGCCGCCCGGTTCGGCTGGTAGCCGCGCGCCTGGACCGTGGCCAGCACCCGTCTCAGCGTGTCCGGGCGCAGCCGATCCGGCGCGTTCAGCGCGTTGGAGACCGTCTGTCGTGACACCCCAGCCGCCCGGGCGACCTCCTCGATCGTGGGGGCATGGTGGCCCGGACGCGGCACCATCGAACACCTCCCACGGTTGACTGCAGGTGATTTGAACGATCAAATTGACGGGTGACGGAAACATCTCGCGATCCTTCGCTGCTGTCAAGGGGCTCGTCCGGGAAAGTCGACGACCGAGCGCCCACCGGCCTGCAGCCGCTGCTGCACGACCTGGTGTCGGTCGTTCGCGCTCCGTCCCTGGTGCTCTCCGGTCCCGACGGGCAGCTGCGGCCCGGCGGCGTGCAGGGTTGGTTCCGAAGCGACCTGCGGCTGCTGAGCGCGCTCACCGTGCACGTCGGCGGGCGGGAGCCGGACAGCCTCCACGCGGAGCAGCGGGGAGCCTCGGGGGCCGCCTTCACCGCGGTGGCACGGCACCTCGGAGACCCGGGAGGCGACCCGTCCGTGCTGCTCGACCGGACGCGCGAGGTGTCCGACGAGAGGCTCACCGAGACGCTGACAGTGACATCCACCGCGCAGGCCGAGGTCGACCTCGAGCTGACCGTCACGGCGGCCTCCGACCTGACCCCGATCGCCACGGTGAGGTCCGGGCAGCCGGCCACGCCGGTCGAGCCCACACCGGCAGCCGACGGGTTGGCCTGGACGGACGGGGGCGACGCGGCCTCGACCACGGTGTCCCTCGCCTGCGACCCCGCCCCGGACACCGTGGACCACGCCACCGGAACGCTGACGTGGCATCGACGGCTGGCAACCCGGCAGTCCCTGACGGTCGAGTTGACAGCAGGTGTCGACGGGCAGGACCCGGAGTTCACGGGTCCGCGGCGTCCGCAGTGGGCGCAACCCGAGATCGTGGCCGGCGACAACCGCCTCGGCGCCGTCGTGAGCCACGGCCTCGGGGACCTTTCCGGGCTGCTGCTGTGTGACTCCTCCTCGCCCGGGGGCGACCACTTCCTCGCCGCCGGGACACCGTGGTTCCTGACCCTGTTCGGGCGGGACTCGCTATGGGCCGCCCGGATGCTCCTGCCGCTGGGCACCGACCTGGCGCTGTCGACCCTGCGTGCGCTGGCGCGGCGACAGGGCACGCGCGACGACGCCGGCACCGAGGAACAGCCCGGAAAGATCCTGCACGAGGTCCGGGGTGCGCCCTTCTCCGTCGGCGCGAAGACCCTGCCACCGCTCTACTACGGCTCGGTCGACGCCACAGCGTTGTTCGTGACCCTGCTCGCCGAGTCGTGGAGGTGGGGCGCCGACACCGAGCAGGTGGCTGCACTGCTCCCGAACGCCGAGGCATGCCTCGCCTGGCTGGACGCACAGGCAGGCGGTGAGTTCATCAGGTACGTCGATGCGACCGGGAAGGGGCTGTCCAACCAGGGCTGGAAGGACTCCGATGACGGGATCCAGTGGGCCGACGGCCGACTGGCCGAGGCGCCGATCGCGTTGAGCGAGGTGCAGGCGTACGCCTTCCAGGCAGCGACATTGGGCGCCGACCTGCTCGAGGCGTTCGGGAGACCGGGAGCAGGCCACTGGCGGGACTGGGCGGACGGCCTGGCAACGAGGTTCCGGCGCTCGTTCTGGGTGCAGGACCACCGCGGCCGCTACCCCGCGGTGGCGCTCGACGCCAACGGTCGCGCCGTCGACTCGGTCGCCTCGAACATGGGCCATCTGCTCGGCACCGGCCTGCTCGACGACGACGAGGCCGCCGCCGTCGCCGAGCGACTGGGCTCCGACGACATGGACTCCGGATTCGGGCTGCGGACACTGACCCGCGACTCTCCCCGGTACTCCCGGCTGTCGTACCACGGAGGGTCGGTCTGGCCGCACGACACCGCGATCGCCGTGCACGGCCTGTGCCGCGAGGGCCACCGCCGGCAGGCAGCGTCGCTGCTCCGCGGGCTGGTGGCGGCCTCGCCGGCCTTCGACTTCCGGCTTCCCGAGCTCTACTCCGGGGACGACGCCCGGGTACGCGCACCGGTCCCATACCCGACCGCGTGTCGGCCGCAGGCGTGGGCCGCGGCCGCCCCGTTGTGGGCACTGGTCGCCGCGCTCGGCGTCGAGGCCGACCTGCCGCACGGGGTCGTGTCGGTGCCGGAGCAGGTCGAGGCATCGTTCGCGCCGCTGCGGGTGAACGGCCTGGTGGTCGGCGGCCAGTCGATGGATGTGTCCGTCGCCGAGGACGGCAGGGTCACCGCAACCGTGCACGGCACCGGGCTCGAGGTGCGGACAAGGCGCTGAGCGGCCCGGGTGGCGCTGCCGCGAACTGTCGGGACGGTGGCCTAGCGTGCTGGCCATGGCGAAGACGTCCCCGGCCCGGGCAAGGCCGAGTTACAGGTGCAGCGACTGCGGATGGGAGACGTCGAAGTGGGTCGGCCGCTGCGGCGAGTGCCAGGCCTGGGGGACGGTCGACGAGCTGGGCAGCACGCGCTCACGGGTGAGCGCCGGACCCGTGAGCGCCCCGGCGCAGCCGATGTCCCAGATCAGTGTCGAGGCGTCCACAGCACAGTCCTGCGGCGTGGCCGAGCTGGACCGGGTGCTCGGCGGCGGTCTGGTCCCCGGCGCCGTCCTGCTACTGGCCGGTGAGCCCGGTGTCGGCAAGTCGACCCTGCTGCTCGAGGTCGCCGCACAGGCTGCCTGCGCCGGCAAGGACACGTTGTACGTCTCCGGTGAGGAGAGTGCCGCACAGGTGCGTCTGAGGGCCGAGCGCACCGGCGCGGTGCACGACCGGCTGTACTTCGCGGCCGAGACCGAGCTCGGTGCCGTGATCAGCCACATCGAGCAGGTCAAGCCACAGCTGATGGTGGTCGACTCGGTGCAGACCATCGGCGTACCCGACGGAGACGGCATCCCGGGCGGTGTCACGCAGGTCCGCGAGGTCTCCGGTGTCCTCACCCGGATCGCCAAGCAGCTCGGCATCGCGACCGTGCTCGTCGGCCACGTGACCAAGGACGGCTCGATCGCGGGGCCACGAGCGCTCGAGCACATCGTCGACGTCGTCCTGCAGTTCGAGGGCGAGCGTCACTCCCGGCTGCGCCTGGTCCGCGGGGTCAAGAACCGCTTCGGTCCCTCCGACGAGGTGGGCTGCTTCGACC
>JBOHDD010000108.1:0-1992 GCA_050699155.1 Nocardioidaceae bacterium | reverse complement strand
CGACTTCTGCTCGACCCCGTGCAGGGACAGGCCCTGCTGCTGACGGATCGCTCGTAGCTTGGCTCCGAGAGCCTTCGCGTATTCCTGGGCCATTGGGTGCCTCCCCCCGCTTGGCGTGGTCGCCGATCTTCGGGTATCGCTGGTGGTAACTCAGTGTGACAAGGCTACCAGTGGGGGTAAGAGAGTACGACCGAAACCCCCGAAATCGGGCCACCTGGCGTGTGCCGGATCTCACGTGGGGGCCGGCTGCTAGGCTGCGCAGCGACAGACATCCTTTAACGATCCGTCCCGTGAGGCGGAGAAGGAGGTCCGGGCTGCAGTGTCGCCTGCCTACGACGCATCGGTCCCCGGTGCACCCCCCTCTGAGCGCACCGTCCTCGACGCGTCCGACATCGGACGGGCGCTGACCCGCATCTCCCACGAGATCCTCGAACGCAACAAGGGCGCCGACGGCCTCGTCCTGCTCGGCATCCCGACCCGGGGTGTCGCACTCGCGCAGCGCATCGCCGCCCGGCTGAGCTCCGCCGAGCAGGTTGCGGTCCCGGTCGGCTCGCTCGACGTCACCATGTACCGCGACGACCTGAGGCTGCGCCCCGCCCGCGCGCTCGAGCACACCGAGATCCCCGAGACCGGGCTGGACGGCAGGACGGTGGTGCTGATCGACGACGTGCTGTTCAGCGGCCGGACCATCCGCGCCGCGCTGGACGCGATCAACGACGTCGGCCGGCCGCACGCCGTACGCCTGGCCACGCTGGTCGACCGGGGTCACCGCGAGCTGCCGATCAGGGCCGATTTCGTCGGCAAGAACCTCCCGACCGCGCTCACCGAGAAGGTGCGCGTCCTGCTCGAGGAGTACGACGGTCGCGACTGTGTGCTGATCACCGACCGAGTGCCGGGGGAGGCGCGCCGATGAGGTCACACCTGCTCAGCAGCGCGGACCTCGACCACGACGACGCCCTGCTCGTGCTCGACACCGCCGAGGAGATGCGGACGCTCGCGGACCGGCCGATCAAGAAGTCTCCGGCGCTTCGTGGCCGCACCGTCGTCAACCTGTTCTTCGAGGACTCCACCCGCACCCGGATCTCGTTCGAGGCCGCCGCCAAGCGGTTGTCGGCCGACGTGATCAACTTCGCCGCCAAGGGCTCGAGCCTGTCCAAGGGCGAGAGCCTGAAGGACACCGCCCTCACGCTGGAGGCGATGGGCGCCGACGCGGTGGTCATCCGGCACAGCGCCTCGGGTGCCCCGCACCGGCTCGCCACCAGTGGCTGGGTGCGCAGCAGCGTGGTCAACGCCGGCGACGGGACGCACGAGCACCCGACACAGGCCCTGCTGGACGCGTTCACCATGCGGCGCCATCTGGGGGAGCTCGACGGCCGCAGGATCGCCATCGTCGGTGACGTGCTGCACAGCCGTGTCGCCCGGTCCAACGCGCTGCTGCTGTCCACCCTCGGGGCGGAGGTCACCCTGGTGGCGCCGCCGACCCTGTTGCCGGTCGGCGTCGGGACGTGGCCGGTGTCCACCTCCTTCGACCTCGACGCGACCATCCCGAAGAGCGACGTGGTGATGATGCTGCGGGTGCAGAGGGAGCGGATGAACGCCGCGTTCTTCCCCAGTGCCCGCGAGTACAGCCGCCGCTACGGCCTGGACGCCCGCAGGATGGCCTCGATGCCCGAGGGTGCACTGGTGATGCACCCGGGGCCGATGATCCGGGGGATGGAGATCTCGGCCGACGTGGCCGACTCCGAACGGTCGGTGATCGTCGAGCAGGTCACCAACGGGGTGGCCGTACGGATGGCCGTGCTCTACCTGCTACTCAGTGGGATGACCCCCACGGGCGAACCGACACCCACCCACCCAGCGACCGACACGGCGGAGGCCGACGCGTGACGACGTACCTGATCAAGGATGCCGAGCTCCTCGGCGGCGAGACCACCGACCTGCTGCTACACGACGGCGTGATCACCGAGATCGGCTCGGTCGAGGCCGTCTCCG